>CALGGD010000372.1 GCA_937916185.1 uncultured Oxalobacter sp.
ATGGACCCGGCGGATATCCTTTTCTGTCGCTTCGGGAGAAAGGCGGTACTGCAGCACTTCATCCAATCCTGATTCCTTGAACGCCCTGAACATCGTCCGCATACGGGCAGGGCTTTCTGGATGCTTGCCCCCCATTTCATGAAGCTCATTGTAAGGATGGAAATAAACAGCAGTGGTCATAATCGGTTTCCTACAACAGACAGGATATCCTGATGGCATCCCGTATCAGGTCAATATCATAGCGTACCATGTTTTCCGGAAGTGGCAACCATCAAAAACCCTGCCGGGACAACTGCGGGGTTCCAATCATCCCAGGGCAGAAATCCTTATTGCCTCAACCAGGCATCAACCGCCTGACGGAGCAGTTTCTCGCCTTCCTCGATATGCCTGTCCTCGATGACAAGCGCAGGCACATAACGGATGACATCATAGCCTGCCAACAGGATCAGCAGTCCCTGCCGCTGGGCTTCAGCCGTGATTTCCGCTGCACGGGCATGGTACTTCCCTGACATGACCAGACCCAGCATCAGGCCTTTGCCACGGACACCACTGAAGACCTCCGGATAATCGGCAGCAACCCGTTCAAGGCTTGCCCGCAGTTTTTCTCCCTGCTTGACCACATTGGCAAGAAACGCCGGTTTGCTGAGGATATCGAATACCTTGTTGGCGACAGCGGCACCCAACGGATTGCCGCCATAAGTGGAACCATGTGTTCCCGGAGTGAAAGATTTTGCAACCCGGTCTGTGGTCAGCATGGCGGCTATCGGAAAGCCGTTGCCCAAAGCCTTTGCCGAGGTCATGATGTCCGGTTCGATGCCATAGCCCATATAGGCAAACAGGCTGCCGGTACGTCCAAGACCGCATTGGACCTCATCGAAAACCAGCAGGGCATGGTGTTCATCGCACAGCTGGCGCAGTGCCTTCAGGTAGGCTGGGTCCGCAGGCAGGATGCCGCCCTCTCCCTGGACGGGTTCAACGACGACGGCACAGACATCATCTTTGATGGCAGCTTTGGCTGCCTCGATGTCATTGAAATCAATATGGTCGATTTTCTGGGGCAGGGGTTCAAAGCCGGCTGTGTATTTTTCCTGTCCGCCGACAGACACGGTGAACAGGGTTCTGCCATGGAAAGCATGGAAACAGGAGACGATGCGGTTTTTCTGGGGGCCATAGTTGTCCTGTGCCCATTTACGGGCGAGTTTGAAAGCCGCTTCATTGGCTTCCCCGCCGGAATTGCAGAAGAAGACCTTGTCGGCGAAGGTGGCGTCAACCAGCTTGCGCGCCAGCTCAAGGACCGGCTCATTGGTGAAGTAGTTGCTGATATGCCAGAGTTTCTTCGCCTGTTCGGTCAATGCCTCAACGATGGCGTCCGGTGTATGTCCCAATGCAAGCACAGCAATCCCGGCACTCAGGTCCAGATAACGCCTGCCTTCCTGATCCCAGACTTCAAGCCCTTTCCCCCTCACGGGAATAAATGAAGCCGGTGCAAAAACCGGCACCATGACTTCATCAAATGTCTGGCGGGTTACGCCTCTTCCAACTGCTGCCATCTCTCTCTCCAATCTGAAACGGAATCCATCCATTCAACCGATAAAAAGCCATGACTTCCCAATCCGTCATGTTTCCCTGCAATAAACAGTCATTCTATACTGAACAGGCAGGCTATTTGAACAACCTTCCCTCCAAAAACCGCCTCAAACAGTGTTGCAAACCATTCTGGAAAACCTGTTTCATCATGAACAGCGATGAAACTTTTTGCTTTTTTTGCAAGGGTATGGATAATGGTGGTATAAGGTGCCATGGCACCAGTCATCCGTCGTGAGAAAGAAAGGAACACCATCATGAAACTGGACACTGCGCCGATTGCCGCCATTGCCACCGCATCTGGACGGGGAGGCGTCGGCATTGTCCGCATCTCAGGCAAGAACCTGGATGATTTCATCATGGATTTTTTCAAAGGATCACGCATTTCCCTGCCGATGAAGCCCCGGTTTGCCTATTTTGTCCCTTTCAACGATGCTGAAGGCAACAAGATTGACGAGGGCCTTGCATTGTTCTTCAAAGGACCGCACTCCTACAGCGGCGAAGATACCTTGGAACTGCAGGGGCATGGCGGCACAATTGTCATGCAGATGCTGCTCAAACGCTGTCTTGAAGCAGGAGCAGGCATCGGGATGCGCCTTGCGGAACCCGGTGAATTCACCAGACGGGCTTTTCTCAACAACCGTATTGACCTGACACAGGCGGAAGCCATTGCCGACCTGATTGATGCGACGACAGAGGAAGCAGTCCGTTCCGCAACCCGTTCCATGAGCGGGGAATTCTCCAGGCAGATCCAGTCAGTCGCTTCTGAAGTCGCCAACCTGCGTATGCTGATCGAAGCCACCATGGATTTCCCGGAAGAGGACACCGATTTCCTGGCGAAGGAAAAACCGGCAGAAAGGATTGAAGGACTGCTGGCATCGCTCGACCATATCCTCGGACAGGCGGCACAGGGGGTTCTCCTGCGTGACGGCATCCATGTTGTCCTTGCTGGACAGACCAATGTCGGCAAATCTTCCCTGTTCAACAGCATGACTGGTACAAACACCGCCATTGTCACACCGATTGCCGGCACCACCCGTGACAAGATCACTGAATCCCTCCAGCTGGAAGGGGTACCCATCACCTTGACTGACACTGCTGGTATCCGTGAAGCATCTGAAGCGGATGAAGTCGAGAAAATCGGCATCGGCCGCACCTGGGATGAAATCGGCAAAGCTGACATCATCCTGCATCTGCTGGATGCCAGTATCGGCCCCACCCGGGAAGACGAACAGACATTCGCCTCCTTCCCTGAGAACATCCCGGTCATCCAAGTCTGGAACAAGATCGACCTTTCAGGTCATAAACCCTCCCTTGACCATATCATGGGCACCACCCAGGTCTATCTCTCCACCGTGACCGGTGAAGGGCTTGACCTGCTCAGGAAAGCCGTTCTTGAGGCGGCAGGCTGGGTCAAGACAGGAGAATCCACCTGCCTTGCCCGGGAACGTCATCTGACAGCCATCAGGGATGCCGGCAACCATCTGACCATTGCCGTTGAACAGGCGAAAAACGGTGAGGCCCTTGAACTGCTGGCGGAAGAACTGCGCCTGGCGCAGAACGCCCTCAACAGCATTACCGGGGAATTCACTTCCGATGACCTGCTGGGTAAGATATTCTCCCAGTTCTGCATCGGTAAATAAAAGCAGGCATCCTTCACGGAAAAACCTTCAGGAAATGTCCGCCCGCTTGGAAACAGGGCGGCAGACCGTTCCCGAAAGTATCCGGATATTGATGACGGCATCTGTTTCTTTCATTTAAAATAGGCGGTTCCAAAGGAACAATTGTTATGCCGATAGCCTCAACCACGGACACTGCTGACACCACCAAGGTAGAATTTCGTTCCAAAGGAACAATTGTTATGCCGATAGCCTCAACCCAAGAAATCATTGATGAACTGCGTGCAGGACGCATGGTCATCCTGGTCGATGATGAAGACCGGGAAAACGAAGGGGATATGATGATTGCCGCAGACTTTGTCACGCCGGAAGCCATCAACTTCATGGCGACACATGCCCGTGGCCTTGTCTGTCTGACGCTGACACAGGAACACTGTGACCGGCTGGGCCTTTCTCCGATGACAAAAGACAATACCAGTCAATACAGCACTGCTTTCACGGTCTCCATTGAAGCCGCTGAAGGGGTGACAACCGGCATTTCTGCATTTGACCGGGCACACACCATCCGTGTTGCCACTGCGCCAGATGCAAAACCGCAGGATATCGTCCAGCCAGGACATATCTTTCCAGTCACCGCAAAACCGGGCGGGGTTCTCCAGAGGGCGGGGCACACCGAGGCGGGATGTGACCTTGCCGCCTTGGCAGGATTGACACCCGCCACTGCCATCTGTGAGATCATGAACGAAGATGGCACCATGGCACGTTTACCGCAGCTGCTGGAAATCGCCAGGAAGCATCATCTGAAAATCGGCACAATCGCTGACCTCATCAGCTGGCGGAACCAGCATGAGAGCATTGTCGAAAAACTCGCTGAAAACAACATCGACACGGCTGTGGGCACTTTCCGGGCAATGATATACTGCGACCGGCCAAGCAGCTCCCTCCATATGGCACTTGTCAAAGGGGCCATCAGCCCAGAGAAAGAAACTTTGGTAAGGGTCCATCAACCTGTCTCCATCATCGATTTCCTCAATACAGGTTCCAGCCATTCCTGGTCACTGACAGATGCCATGCAGACGATTGCCAAGGCAGAACGTGGTATCCTTATCTTATTGAACTGCAATGAAGTGCCTGAAGATTTCCTCGGCAGGTTCAGGACGCTGGGCAACAGGTCTGAGGGCCGCCCCGCCCCTGCCACTGCGCAGACCCTGCGCAATTATGGCATTGGTGCCCAGATCCTGCGGGACATCGGTGCAGGCAGACTCAGGCTGCTGGGCAATCCGAAAAAGATGCCTTCCATGGCAGGTTTCGGACTGGACATCATCGGTTATCTTGAAAACCGCAACACTTGACCATCAGTAAAGGAGAAAGTTATGGGGATTGAAACAATTAAGATGGATCTCGATGGAACCGATCTCCGCGTCGGTATCGTCCAGGCCCGTTACAACGAAAGCATCTGCAACGGTCTGCGTAAAGCCTGCCTTGAACAGCTTGAGCGGTTGGGTGTTTCGGAAGAGGATATCCTTGTCTGCACAGTGCCTGGTGCATTGGAAATCCCGATTGCCTTGGCAAAACTCGCCGCAACCCAGCAGTTCGATGCCCTGATTGCTGTCGGTGCCGTCATCAAAGGGGAAACCTATCATTTTGAACTGGTTTCCAATGAAGCTGCCGCTGGGGTTTCCCGTGTCGCCCTTGATTTCGGCATTCCCATTGCCAATGCAATCCTGACCACCTACACCGATGAACAGGCAGAGGCCCGTATGGTTGAGAAAGGCAATGAAGCTGCGAGTGCTGCTGTTGAAATGGCAAACCTTGTCTTCTACAACATCGATGAAGTCCTTGATACCGAAGACAAGGAACAGCTGCTTGAGGACAACATCATCAAGAAAGAATAATGAAAACCCAATCCGTCCACGCAAATCCATCCAAAAACCGTTCCCCGCGGCGGCGTTCCCGTGAATTCGCCCTTCAGGGACTGTATGAATGGCTGCTGAACAAAGAAGATGCTGCCACAGTCATCGAACATATCAGACAGGCACATGGTTTCAACAAGGCAGATACCGGACATTTCGTCAACCTGCTTTCAGGCACCATCACCCAGAATGAATCCCTGCGTGGGAAAATCATCCCGCATATCGACCGGAATCCGGACGAACTGTCCCCGATTGAATATGCAATCCTGCTGCTTGGCACTTTTGAACTGGTCAACTGCCTGGAAATCCCTTACCGCGTTGTCATCAATGAGGCTGTTGAACTCGCCAAGTCCTTTGGCGGTATTGATGGACACAAATTCGTCAATGGTGTCCTTGACAAAACCGCAGCAGACATCCGGCAGGCGGAAGTCCAGGCTGACCGGAAATGACCATAGGCAACAACCGGGAATCCTGATTCCCTGAAAAAATGGCACCGCCAGCAAAAGGCGATGCCTTTTTTTCTTCGGGCAAACAGTCTATCAACCGTTCTTCAGACCAAGCTCACGCCACAGGCGGGCAGTCGCTTCCGCACGGTTCAGGCTGTAGAAGTGCAGGCCATCCGCTCCCCCTTCAAGCAGCTTGCGGCACAGATCCAGCACGACATCATGGCCAAATGCCCGGAGCGAAGTCAGGTCACTGCCATAACTTTCCAGACGACGGCGGATCCATAGCGGAATCTCCGCGCCGCACATGTCGGAAAAACGGGCAAGCTGCGTATAGTTGGTGATGGGCATCACCCCGGCAATGACAGGAATATCCACGCCCGCCTTGCGGATATCCGACACAAAACGGAAATAGGCATCAGGATTGTAGAAATACTGTGTGATGGCGACATCAGCCCCTGCTTTCACCTTACGGACAAAATTGGCGATATCCACTGACAGGGAGGGTGCCTGGGGATGCATGTCCGGATAAGCGGCGACATCAATACGGAACCAGTCGCCTGTTTCCTTCCGGATGAATTCAACCAGTTCATTCGCATAATGGAATTCCCCGATTTCCCCATAAGAGCTTGGCAGGTCACCCCGCAAGGCGACAATATGGTGGATGCCCATCCGCTTATATTCTGCAATCTGTTCGCGGACTTTCCCATAAGTCGCCCCGATACAGGTGATATGCGGAGCAGGCTCAAACCCTTCATTCAGGATTTCCAGGGAAATATCATAGGTTCCCTGTTGTGTGGAGCCCCCTGCACCATAAGTGATGGAGAAATATTTCGGTCCCAATAACCCCAGCTGCGCACGGATCCTGCGCAGCTCTGCAACGGCATCAGGTGCCTTGGGAGGAAACACCTCAATGCTGAAACTTTTCTGTGATGACATCATTTATTCTTGATCAGCAACGTGGAGAACGCCCACGTCAGGATACTGTACAACAGGGCTCCCCCAATGGCGGCGCCAAAACCGCTGACACTGAACCCAGGGACAAAGCCTGCCGCCAGCCAGAACATCAACCCATTCAGCACCAGCATGAAAATCCCCATCGTCAGCACCGTCAACGGCAGCGTCAGGATGGTGAATACCGGCTTGATGAATGTGTTCACAAACCCCACCGCCAAAGCCGCCAGCACCGCAGCAAGGAAATTCTCCACGGTAATCCAACCGGGAAGCAGCTGTGGCAGCAGCAGCATGGTTGCAGAGTTGATGAACCAGACCAGCACGATACGCAGCATGGCAAAACTCCAATTTCAGAGGAACAACGGTTTCCCAAAAATCAGGCTGAAAGCCCTCCGCCCAAGAAAGCCCTTTCCATACGGTGTGCATCTGCACACCGTTCCCAACCATCAATAACGGTAGTGGTCAGGCTTGTAAGGCCCCTCTGTCTTCACACCGATATATCTTGCCTGTTCTTCCGTCAGGACGGTCAACTGTGCATTCAGCTTGGACAGCTGCAGACGGGCGACCTTCTCATCAAGGATCTTCGGCAGGATATAGACACCGACAGGGTAATCAGCCGTTTTCGTATACAGCTCAATCTGCGCCATCGTCTGGTTGGCAAAAGAAGAACTCATCACATAAGAAGGATGGCCGGTTGCACAACCCAGGTTGACCAGACGGCCTTCAGCCAGCAGGATGATACGGTTGCCGCTCGGCAGGATGATATGGTCAACCTGCGGCTTGATGTTTTCCCATGGATACTTGTGCATGGAAGCGACATCAATCTCACTGTCGAAATGGCCGATATTGCAGACAATCGCCTGATCCTTCATCTGGATCATATGGTCATGGGTGATGACATGGTAGTTGCCGGTACAGGTCACGAAAATATCACCGTACTGGGCGGCATAGTCCATCGTCACAACACGGTAGCCTTCCATAGCCGCCTGCAATGCACAGATAGGATCGATTTCAGTGACCCAGACCTGTGCAGACAATGCACGCAGTGCCTGGGCACAGCCCTTACCCACATCACCATAGCCGCAGACAACCGCAACCTTGCCGGCAATCATCACATCGGTTGCGCGTTTGATGCCGTCAACCAGGGATTCACGGCAGCCATACAGGTTGTCGAATTTCGACTTGGTGACAGAATCGTTCACATTGATGGCAGGGAATTTCAGGCGTCCTTCCTGATGCATCTGATACAACCGGTGGACACCGGTCGTTGTTTCTTCGGTCACGCCCTTGATGTTGCTGATACGGGTCGAATACCAGGTTGGGTCTGTTGCCAGATGACGCTTGATAGCGGCAAAGAGGGCCGTTTCCTCCTCACAGGTCGGGTTTGCAATGACAGAAGCATCACTTTCTGCCTGGACACCCAGATGCAGCAGCAGCGTTGCATCGCCACCGTCATCAAGGATCATATTGGAATAACCGCCATCTGCCCATTCAAAGATGCGGTGGGTGTATTCCCAATAGTCATCCAACGATTCCCCTTTGACTGCAAAAACAGGGGTGCCATTCGCAGCAATCGCGGCGGCGGCATGGTTCTGGGTGGAATAGATGTTGCAGGATGCCCAACGCACTTCAGCACCCAGTGCTTCCAGTGTCTGGATCAGCACAGCGGTCTGGATGGTCATATGCAGGGAACCGCTGATACGCGCTCCCTTCAACGGCTGGCTGGCGGCAAACTCTTCACGGATCGCCATCAGTCCCGGCATTTCAGTTTCAGCAATACGGATTTCCTTATTGCCCCAGTCTGCCAGGGAGATATCGGCAATCACACAATCTTTATGGGTAGAAACAGCGCTCATCACGCCCTCCTTTCTTGAATCAATGAGAAAAAAGCAACGTGAGCGCCGTTTTAAGACTCCGAGCCTGGCAAAAAGTCTGGACGAACAGCAGGTGTTCCTCTGTTTTTTGTTGCAACGCTCCTCGGATAGGCAGGCATGATACCCGAAAAAAAACAGAATGTTAAATTTCCTGATGACCAGAATGTCCTGTTTCTGCCATTGAAACAACAGATTATGCAGGAAACCAGGGACTGGAAAGGGAAACGGGAAAACGGCTCGGGGTACAGGCAGACAGAAACTGATGGTGCTGTAAAGAGGGCTTTTCAAGAAGCCAGAATAAAAAACGGGCGACTGTCCCCGAGAGGATAATCGCCCATTCTTCCATTATCCGGTTACCCGGACAATTAACGGTTCACGACCTATGAATTATTTTTTCTTCTTAGGTGGAACGTCAAATGCACCGCCTGCCTTCAGGGCTGCAATGCCTGCATCGTCGTAACCCAGAACTTCCTTCAGGATTTCGTTGGTGTGCTGACCCAGGGTTGGTGCCGGGGTGATCTTGTCAACGTTGCCCATGGACAGTTTGATCGGCATACCGACGTTGTAGTAATCGCCTTCTGGATGGCCTTCAACCTTGACGATCATCTGACGGTGTTTGCAGTGTTCGTCACGGAAGATTTCTTCGGTGGTCAGGACTGGGCCGCATGGAATGTTCTTTTCATTGCACAGTGCGGTGAATTCGCGTTTGTCGTACTTGGATGCGAAGTCGCAGACCATCTGCCACAGGGTGTTCTGGTTCTTACGGCGTTCTGCCAGGGTGGCGAAACGTGGGTCGGTGACCAGGGCTTCGTCGCCGATGAAGCGGGCAACGACCGGCCAGTTTGCTTCCTGGACGATGAAGTAGCAGTAGTTGTTGGTGTCGCCTTCAAAGTCTGGTTTGCACTTGATGCAGTTACCCAGCTGGCCACCGCCGGAGTCGTTGCCTGCACGTGGGGTGGAGGTCAGGCCCAGGGTTGGACGGGAGTATTCTGGCAGGGCGCCTTTACCGCCCATCAGACGGCCGTGGTCACGGAATTTGACACGGCACAGGTTCATACAGGATTCCTGCATTGCTGCTTCAACTTCCTGACCGATACCGCCGTTGTGGGTACGGTGGTACAGGGCTGCGCAGATACCGATTGCCAGGTGCAGACCGGTACCGGTGTCGCCGATCTGTGGTGCGCAGACGGTCGGTGGGTTTTCTGGGAAACCGTTGACGGACATTGCGCCGCCCATTGCCTGGGCGATCGGTTCGTATGCCTTGTAGTTGCTGTATGGACCGGAGGAGCCGAAGCCCTTGATTGATGCGTAGATCAGTGCCGGGTTCAGTTCATGCAGTTTTTCCCAGGTGTAGCCGAAGCGTGCCAGGACGCCTGGGCCATAGTTTTCCATCAGGACGTCGCATGCCTTGACCAGGCCTTCAAAGATTTCCTTGCCTGCTGCGCTCTTCATGTTGGCGATGATGGAACGCTTGTTGCAGTTCAGCATGGTGAAGTACAGGGAATCCTTGTTTGGATCGTGGCGCAGCTGTTTACGGGTAATGTCACCGGTCGGGTTTTCGAACTTGATAACGTCAGCGCCCATCCATGCCAGCAGCTGGGATGAGGTTGGGCCTGCCTGAACGTGGGTCATGTCCAGAATCTTGACTCCGGATAATGCTTTGTCACCCATCTTTCTCTTCCTCCAAATATTTTGGTTAGTTTAGAATCAAAAAATTTTCGCCTCACTGTACATCCTGTACCGCAACGTACAGCTAACGCAAAAAAAGTGTGCCTGATTAAATATGCCCCAAAAAAACAGAAAGCCACGCTTTCCAATCCTTCAGCCATATTTTTAGGCGTAAAGCTATCATAACTTCCAAAGTCCTGATATATTCTTGACCGAGGTCAAATTTTCAGATTCAAAACGCGATTCGAATACGGTTTCTTGACCTTAATCAACTTTTTTGGCAATATTCCCTGCGGATTTTTAAGGAAAGCTTCTGTTATGACACTCATTGCAAGCCACCCTGAAAAAAATATTATCCGTGTACAGCTCTCACAGAACTGTCTGCTGAAATCCCTGACGCCTGAACAGATGGCTGAGCTTGAACCATTGATGGATATCACCGATCATCCCAAGGGGGATTGCCTTGCCCATCAAGGAGACAACGACCTTGAAGTGATTTTCGTGCTGGACGGCATCCTGAAACGTTCTGTCGCCAACCAACAGGCCAAAGAAATGATCCTGCGTTTCACCAGTGAACGCTATCTGGAGGCAACCTACGCATCATGGAAATTCAGCAAACCGGCACCATTCAGTGTCATTACGGTCACCAAGGCACGTGTCGCCCGGGTTCCAATGCCGCAATGGGTGGCGTTCATTGAAGCCCATCAGGAATTCAAGCAGACTTTCGAGCATGAAGTCATGCGGATCATGAGCAGCATCATGTCCCATACCATTTCCCTGCATCTGCTGGATGCTTCCGGACGGGTCCGCCGTTTCACACGCAAGCATCCAGACCTCTTCGACCGCATGCCCAAAAAAGAACTTGCCTCTTACCTCAACCTTTCTCCTGAAACACTCAGCCGTTTGAAACATCAGGGGAAAATCTGAACGTTGTTTTTCCCCTGTTCAATTCCTGCCTGTGGCAACCTTTCCAGGCTTGCCTTCTTACGCTGCCGCCAGTATTTGAAGAACCTGGGCATGGCAGGGAAAACAGGCATAAAAAAACGGTGACCCATCTGGATCACCGCTGAGAGTTTTTTTCATTGAAACCATGCCGGACCGGAGTCCGGCAGGAATCGAAAGGGTCTTACAGGGTTGTATCCTGGAAGATACCCTGTTTTTCCAGTTCTTCAACTTCACGGTTGTTGTTTTCAATGAAACGACGGCGCCATGGTTTCAGAACGAAGAAGGACAGCAGGGAGCAGGAACCTGCAATACATGCGGACATGATGAAGGTACGGTCCCAGTTACCACCCTTGGACAGCCAAGCACCGATTGGAACCAGGAATGCAGAGGTACCCTTCGCAGTGTACAGCGTACCTGCGTTACCGGCTGCGTACCGGGCACCGAACGTGTCAGCACACATGGATGGGAACAGGGAGAAGATTTCACCCCAGCATGCGAAGGTCATCGCTGCGAAGAACATGAACCCGATTGGTGAACGGCCGAAGAAGACCAGACCCAACAGGGCGACTGCTTCACCACCGAAGACCACCAGCATCAGGTTTTCACGACCGAACCGGTCGGAGAGGTAACCCATGATTGGACGGGTTGCACCGTTACAGATGTTGTCGATGGACATTGCCATGGTCAGCAGAGGCAGGGTGACGCCCAGGCAGGTGACAGGGATCTTGTTCAGGCCATAGTCCTTGGAGACTGGGCCGAAGGATGCTGTACCCATGATACCGCCGGAAGCAACACCGACGAACAGTGCCCAGATCAGCCAGAAGAGTGGCTGCTGGATCAGCTGCAGCTGGTTGTAGTTCTTCTTGGAAGAAATGACCTTTGGTTTGATCTTGGTGCCTGGAGGCAGTTTAGCGCGTGGCATGAACAGTGCAGCACCAGCGATGATGACACCCTGGACGATACCGAAGACCAGGAAGGCCTGTTCGTAGCCAGAGGAGTTGATCATGCTTGCGACCGGGATGACGGTGATAGCAGCACCACCACCGAAACCGGCAGCCGTTGCACCGGATGCCAGACCACGTTTGTCCGGGAACCATTTCAGGGAGTTACCAGAGCAGGTACCGTAAACAGCACCGGCGCCGGCACCGGTCAGGACCTGTGCGGCATACAGGACACCCAGGCTGGAAGCCATGGAGCAGATGATCCAGCCGATGGTGACGAGGATGGCACCGAAGATGATGACAGGGCGAGGACCGAATTTGTCAACGCCCCAGCCTTCGAGAGGAACCAGCCAGGTTTCAAAAATCAGGAAGATAGTGAAGGACAACTGAATTGCAGCACGGGCCCAATGGTATTTATCTTCGATTGGGCCGACGAACAGGGTCCAGCCATACTGACAGTTTGCCACGGTAGCCATACACAGGATACCGAGGAAAAGCTGCACTACCCGGTTAGGGTATTTTTCTTGTGTAGCCATAGATCTACTACTCCTATCACAAAAAAAAACATTTCCAAGTGCCGCAGGAAAATGACCGCACAGGTCTGTTTACAGCACTCAACCCCTCTTTGCAGACGCAAAGATCGTTGAGATGTGAAGCAAATGCCGTGCCAGTTCAGTTTTTTATTGACTTGAACTTCAAGAAAAACAGAAAGCATCCCGTTCCAGGGTGTTTTTATTTCTGGCACAGAAAATGCTTCTATCAAAGCGGTCTGAGAAATATCAGATTTACTCTCTATTTTTTTCAGGAAGATGCTTTTAGCCAGGCATCTTCCTTTTTTTGCCAATGCCCTCCCCCTTCCTGCCTGAAAACCTGAAAGACCTTCAATTTTTCATTTAAAAACAACAGATTGTCTTTTAACCTATGGTCTTCCCCATTCAGTCATCTGCCTGCATCATAGGAAAAAATGATGTCCTCTCCCAATGCAATCTCCTTCAGAGAACACGCCTTGTTTATTGCAGGAAAAAAGAAAAAAGCCTGTAGGAAAACCTGTCAGGATCCAAACCGCAAGGGAAACATCTGCCTGCAATCAGCCATCCACCCCATGTCGATGACACTCTTGTCAACTATCATTTGACGCACTGTTGACAGGGTATTGACGTGGGTTTGACAGGCTTGACAGGAAAACATCCCGGATACCATAAAAAATAAGCCG
Source organism: uncultured Oxalobacter sp. (assembly GCA_937916185.1). GTDB lineage: Bacteria > Pseudomonadota > Gammaproteobacteria > Burkholderiales > Burkholderiaceae_D > Oxalobacter. Next base: position 13,155 of record CALGGD010000372.1, read on the forward strand.
TCATGAGACGGCTTGTTTTTGGTGGGCCCAGCAGGACTTGAACCTGCGACCAAGGGATTATGAGTCCCCTGCTCTAACCAACTGAGCTATAGGCCCTCCTGCGAACCGCAATTATATCAGTTTCCCTCCAGGAAACTCTTCAGCTTGTCAGAGCGGGATGGATGGCGCAACTTGCGCAGAGCCTTCGCCTCGATCTGGCGGATACGTTCACGGGTCACATCGAACTGTTTGCCGACTTCTTCCAGGGTATGGTCGGTGGACATTTCCACACCGAAGCGCATACGCAGCACCTTGGCCTCCCTCGGGGTCAGGGAATCGAGCACATCCTTGACGACATTGCGCATGGAAGCATGCAATGCCGCATCAGCAGGTGCCAGCGTGTTGCTGTCTTCAATGAAATCTCCAAGATGGGAATCATCATCATCGCCGATCGGGGTTTCCATCGAAATCGGTTCCTTGGCGATCTTCATGATCTTGCGGACCTTGTCTTCCGGCATATCCATCTTCTCAGCCAATGTCGCCGGATCGGGTTCAGACCCGGTTTCCTGCAGGATCTGACGGGAAATCCGGTTCATCTTGTTGATGGTCTCAATCATATGGACAGGGATACGGATGGTCCTTGCCTGGTCGGCGATGGAACGGGTGATTGCCTGGCGTATCCACCATGTCGCATAGGTCGAGAACTTGTAGCCCCTCCTGTACTCGAACTTGTCAACCGCTTTCATCAGACCGATGTTGCCTTCCTGGATCAGATCCAGGAACTGTAAGCCACGGTTGGTGTATTTCTTCGCAATGGAGATGACCAGACGCAGGTTTGCCTCTGTCATTTCCTTCTTCGCCTTGCGGGCATGGGATTCACCTGCAAGCATCTTTTTCTCGATTTCACGCAGGTCAGCCAACGGCATCCCGACCGTTTCCTCAATCTCAATCAGCTTGCGCTGATGTTCCCCGATGACGGGACGGTTGCGCTGCAGCAATGGGCTGTATGGCTGGCCGGATGCAATCTCACGGTCCACCCAGTCAGGATTGGTCTCATTGCCAGGAAATTCTGTAATGAAATACTGGCGTGGCACACCACAGCGGTTCACAACGACTTTCAGGATATCCTTTGTGATGTCACGGATGGTTTTCATCTGGTCCCGCAGCGAATCGCACAGTTTCTCCGTGAAACGGGCGGTGAAACGCATCGCCAGCAGTTCAGCAGAAATCGCTTCCTGTGCCGTCATATAAGCAGGCGAACGGTAGCCATCGCTGCCACTTTCATTCCTGAAGGCCGCCTGCATTGCCGCAAACAGCTCCTCAATCCTGGCAAAACGGACCAGCGCATCATTCTTGAGCTTTTCTTTCTCTTCTGCCGTTATCCCTCCTGTTGCGGCATTGCCGGCAGTTGCGTCATCTTCATCACCAGACTCATCTTCACCCTCGGCATCCTCTTCGTCAGCTGCTTCTTCATTGACCTCATCGGCATCATCAGCCTTGCCTTCATCGGATGCGGCAACAGCAACAGAACCATCCTCTTCCTTCGCATCCGCCATCCCATCGACAATCTCATCCACCTCAACCAGACCATCACGGATATCAGAAGCCGCCTTGATAATCTCAGCAATGGTGGTTGGGCAGGAAGAAATGGCTGTAATCATATCTTTCAGCCCTTCTTCAATGCGTTTCGCAATCTCAATCTCACCCTCACGGGTCAACAGCTCAACCGTTCCCATTTCACGCATATACATGCGGACGGGATCTGTGGTACGCCCGAACTCGGAATCCACCGTCTGCAAGGCGGCTTCCGCAGCAGCCTCAGCCTCTTCCTCACTGGCGACATTGACCGCATTGTCATTGAGCAACAGTTCTTCCTGGTCCGGCGCAACCTCAAAGACATTGATGCCCATGTCATTGAATGTGCTGATAATGCCTTCAATCTGGTCGGGGTCATTGAAGCCATCCGGCAGATGGTCATTGATTTCCGCATGGGTCAGGTAGCTGCGTTCCTTACCCATCTTGATCAGCATCTTCAGACGTTCACGGCGGCGTTCAATCTCTTCAGCCGATGCCTCGGTATCCCCTGCGAAAGTTCCTGTCAGCAATGCTTTCTCTTTGGCCCGCTGACTGCGTTTGCTGGCTTTTTTCAGCTCTTCGCGTTCCATGGCATTGATGGCTGTCAGCTCATCACTTTCCAGCTGCGCTTCCTTGGGTTTACGGCCACGGCGTGCAGGCACTTTTTCTGTCGGCAACACATAACCCGAGGTATCGATTGACGCCAGTTTTTCCGCATCCGTCACGACAACAGGCTCTGATTCCCCGGCTGTTTCAGCAACAGCCGCCTTCTCAGGAACTTCAGGTTCAGCGGCAGCCGGTACTACTGGGGAAGCAGCAGGCGTTTCAGC
>CALGGD010000373.1 GCA_937916185.1 uncultured Oxalobacter sp.
CTGAGCACCAGTCCCATGAGTGCCTCTATCTCGTATGCCGGCCTGTTCCAGTTCTGCCGCTGAAAACAGCGGCGCAAGGGTGTTGCGGATGATTTTCCGCCGTTGGGAGAACGCCTGCGTGACGACTTTGGACAGGTTCCCGGGATGGCAGGGTGCGGGCGATGCTTTCGGGATCATCCGCACGATGGCGGAATCGACCTTGGGCGGCGGGTCGAATGCAGCCGGCGGGACGGTGAACAGCATGTCAATGTCATAGCGCCACTGGAGCATGATGGAGAGCCTGCCATAGGCTTTTGAGCCATGTCCTGCCGCCATCCGTTCAACCACTTCTTTCTGGAGCATGAAATGCTGGTCCCTGACCTGGTCTGCAAAGACCATCAGATGGAAGAGCAGGGGTGTCGAGATGTTGTAGGGCAGGTTGCCGACAAGCCTGATTCTGTGTCCAGGGCTGGGCTGGAGGGTCTGGAAGTCGAAGGCCAGCGCATCTCCCTGATGGATGGTGAGGGGGCTGTTCCTGAATTTCTTCTGGAGGAAGGAAACCAGGTCACGGTCCAGTTCCACAGCATCCATCCGCTTCAGATAAGGCAGCAGCCGTTCCGTCATCGCGCCCATGCCAGGGCCGATTTCAACCATGATGTCGTCCGGCCCGGGGGCGATGGCATCAATGATGGCATCCAGGACAGCGGGGTCTTTCAGGAAGTTCTGGCCGAACCGTTTTCGGGGGATGTGTTTCATGGGGTTTGAAAGGTGTTGGCTGCCATGCCGGCGGCGGTTTTGAGGGCGACCGACATGCTGCCGGCATTGGCAATGCCCAGTCCCTTGACGGCGATGTCCAATGCGGTGCCATGGTCAACGGATGTCCGGATGATCGGCATGCCCAGGGTGATGTTGACGCCATGCCCGAAAGTGGCGTATTTCAGGACAGGCAGTCCCTGGTCATGGTACATCGCCAGGACGCAGTCTGCGTGCGCCAGGAAATGGGGCTGGAAAAGGGTGTCGGCAGGATAGGGGCCGGTGACATTGATGCCCTGCCGCTGCAGCTGCTGGATGGCGGGGGTGAGGATCAGGGTCTCCTCCATGCCCAGGTAGCCGTTTTCACCGGCATGGGGGTTGAGGCCTGCCATCAGGATA
>CALGGD010000374.1 GCA_937916185.1 uncultured Oxalobacter sp.
GCTGATGATGTTGTACTGACCAATGTACCGCATCTAAAGGATGTCCAAACCATGCTGGACCTGTTGCGGCAGATGGGGGTTTCCATCAAACAGGAAGGCAACAGGATGGTACTCAACGGCAGGAACGTCAGTCAGTTCGATGCACCGTATGAGCTGGTCAAGACCATGCGGGCGGCAATCCTGGTTCTTTGTCCACTGGTTGCCCGTTTTGGGGAAGCAAGGGTTTCCTTGCCAGGCGGCTGCGCCATCGGTTCCCGTCCGGTTGAACAGCATATCAAAGGCCTGCGTGCGATGGGTGCGGAAGTCGAAATCAAGGGTGGATACATCTATGCCCGTGCAAAACGCCTGAAAGGAACCCGTATTGTCACCGATATGATTACCGTCACGGGTACCGAGAACCTGCTGATGGCTGCGGTGCTTGCTGAAGGGGAAACCGTCATCAAGAATGCGGCGCGGGAACCGGAAGTCACTGACCTTGCCCATCTGCTGGTGAAGATGGGTGCGGAAATCGAAGGTATCGGTACAGACCAACTGGTCATCCATGGCGTCGAAAGCCTGCATGGTGCGACCCATCATGTCATTCCAGACCGTATTGAGACCGGAACGTTTCTCTGTGCCGTTGCCGCTGCCGGGGGTGATGTCCTGCTGACAAACACCTGCGATAACATCCTTGATGTCGCACTGCAGAAAATCCGTGAGATGGGCGCTGTGCTGACATGCTGTGGCGACTCAATCCGTATCCAGATGGACAGGCGTCCCAAGGGGGTCAGTTTCCGCACCACTGAATATCCAGGGTTCCCAACCGATATGCAGGCTCAGTTCATGGCGGTCAACTGCCTGGCTGCTGAGACCACCCATGTGGTCGAGACCATCTTTGAAAACCGTTTCATGCATGTCCAGGAACTGAACCGTCTGGGGGCGAGGATCCGGACTGAAGGCAACACTGCTTTCGTTACAGGTGTTGATAGGCTTGTCGGTGCCCCGGTCATGGCGACCGACCTGCGGGCATCTGCCTCTCTGGTCATCGCCGGGCTTGCCGCTCAGGGAGAGACACATGTCAACCGTATCTATCATCTTGACCGTGGTTATGACCAGATGGAAGTGAAACTGGCGGCAGTCGGTGCTGATATCAGAAGAGTCAGTGAAGAATGAGTGAACAAGAAGTAAAAGAAGAAGAAAATCAGCAGGAACTGGTCCTTGCCCTTTCAAAGGGCCGTATATTCGATGAGACGATTCCTTTGCTGAAAGCGGCGGGTATTGAGGTGTTGGAGGATCCCGAGACTTCCAGGAAACTCATCCTGCCGACCAATAAGCCCAAAGTCCGGGTCATCATTGTCCGCGCCACAGATGTCCCGACCTATGTGCAGTATGGTGCTGCAGATTTCGGTGTCGCCGGTAAGGATGTCCTTCAGGAAAGCGGTGCGACAGGATTGTACCAGCCGATTGACCTGCAGATTGCGCGCTGCCATCTTGCGGTGGCGGTCAGGAAGGGGTTTGACTACGAGGCGGCTGTCCGCCGGGGTGGACGGCTGCGTGTCGCCAGTAAATATGTCCATGCGGCGCGTGAGCATTTTGCCAAGAAAGGGCTGCATGTCGATATCATCAAGCTTTATGGCTCCATGGAACTGGCTCCGCTTGTCGGTCTGTCGGATGTCATTGTCGATCTGGTCAGCACAGGCAACACGCTGAAGGCCAACAATCTTGTTGAGGTTGAACGTATTCAGGAAATCACTTCACGCCTTGTTGTCAATCAGGCGTCCCTGAAGCTGAAACGTAAAGAGATGCAGCCGATTCTCGATGCTTTCAAACAGGCATCCGCTGCACAGGAAAAAGATAAGAACTGAAAGGGAGGGAAGTATGTCCCTAACACTCCGTAGGCTGAGTACCGCTCAGCCTGATTTCAAGGCCAGCCTTGCCAATGTGCTGGCTTTTGAGAAGAAAACCGATGAATCCATCAACACGGTTGTCGCCGGTATCCTGGAAGATGTACGGGTCAATGGTGACCGGGCGGTGCTCGAATATTCCAACCGTTTTGACCGGCTGGGCATCCATGATGCGAAAGCCCTTGAGATACCCTTGGAAGAATGCCAGGCGGCTCTGGCATCCCTGACACCTGAACGGCGTTCTGCGCTGCAGATGGCGGCAGACCGTATCCGTAAGTACCATGAATACCAGAAGGCTTCCTGTGGCACAGAAGGGTTTTCTTTCACCGATGAAATGGGTAATCAGCTGGGACAGAAGGTCACGCCTTTGGACAGCGTCGGTATCTATGTGCCTGGCGGCAAGGCGGCATATCCCTCTTCTGTCCTGATGAATGCGATTCCTGCACAGGTTGCAGGTGTCAAGGAGATTGTCATGGCGGTGCCGACCCCGGATGGGGTGCGCAATGGGCTTGTGCTGGCGGCTGCGGCGATTTCCGGTGTGACCCGGGTCTTTACAGTCGGTGGCGCACAGGCGGTTGCCGCACTGGCATATGGTACAGAAACCATTCCAAGTGTTGACAAGATTGTTGGTCCTGGCAATGCTTTTGTCGCAGAGGCGAAGCGCCGGGTGTTCGGTACAGTTGGTATCGATATGATTGCCGGACCCTCTGAAATCCTGGTTATCTGTGATGGTTCTACGGATCCCGATTGGATTGCCATGGATCTCTTTTCCCAAGCAGAGCATGATGAGCTGGCACAATCCATTCTCATCACACCGGATGAAGCTTATATGGATAAGGTCGAGGCAAGCATCAACAGGCTGCTGCCAGACCGTCTGCGTAAAGACATCATCACCAAGTCTCTGTCTTCCCGTGGTGCCATGATACTGGTGAAGGATATGACGGAAGCCTGTGAGATTGCAAACCAGATTGCACCGGAACACTTGGAGATTTCAGCGGAGAATCCTGAAAAATGGGGAGAGCTTTGCCGTCATGTCGGTTCTATTTTCTTGGGACGCTATACCTGTGAATCGCTGGGCGATTACTGTGCCGGTGCAAACCATGTCCTCCCGACATCCAGGACAGCCCGGTTCTCTTCCCCGTTGGGGGTTTATGATTTCCAGAAACGTTCTGCACTGATCTGGGCAAGTGCAGAAGGTTCCCAGACTCTTGGCGAGATTGCTGTTGAATTGGCGACGGGCGAAGGTCTTGAAGCCCATGCTGGCAGTGCGGCATTCCGTCTGAAGAAATGAAGGTGCAGTTCCAGCTATGAAAGAACTGATTGAGAAAGTCATCCGTCCAGATGTCCGGGCAATGTCTGCCTATGCCGTGCAGCAGGCGGAAGGATTCATCAAGCTGGATGCCATGGAGAATCCCTATCCGTTGCCAGACAGTCTTAAGGTGGGATTGGCGCAGCGTCTTTCACAGGTAGCCCTGAACCGCTATCCCGTTCCGCTGTACACGGTGCTTAAGGCGAAAATCTGTCAGAAGATGGGGATTCCAGATGGGTTTGATGTCCTGCTGGGCAATGGTTCGGATGAGCTTATTGCGATTGTCACCATGGCATGCGCTTCCAAGGAAAGGCGTGCGAAGATGCTGGTGCCGGTGCCCAGTTTCGTAATGTATGCCCTTGATGCCCAGTTGTCGGGGATGGATTTCATCGGCGTGGACCTCAAGGAAGACCTGACGCTT
>CALGGD010000375.1 GCA_937916185.1 uncultured Oxalobacter sp.
ACCTTGAGCTGCAGCAGCATCTTCAGGCGTGGCATGGTGCCTGCCAGAAACTGCTGATGGAAACGGAAGGCAGCCGGGATTCCGCAGAAAGTGTCCGTATCCATGCCCTGCTGGCGATGTCTGCTGAAACCTATCTCTATTGGCAGCGGATGGTGGCAGAGGGATGGCAGCCTGTTTCAGAACATGAAGGCGGGATGCCGCCTTATCACCTTACAGCGAAGATGCTTGCTGATAGGACAGGACAGGCAGCATTGCTTGCTGGACAGTATCTGCAGGACATCATGCTGAACTGGTTCCGTATCGGTGCCGCCAATCAGGATACCTTGATGGATTGGCTGGCAGGCTGGGCTTCTGGTTTTGCTGGTTTCGGTGGTTCCATGGAGAATCCTGCTGCGGTTGAACAGTTGGAACTGCTGGCTGATGGATTGGACAGCCGCTCTTCCAGAATGCGCCGTGAAACGGAAGGTTGGAAGAATTTTGGTCCCGGACAGCGTCTGCCGGGTATCGGCATCCCATATGAAATCCGGGAACTATTGGAGACGGTTGCTGCTGCCCGTGCAGAGGCGCTTAAGAATGCTTCTGAAGACCAGGAAATCCAGCGTCTGTATGAATCCTGTTCCCAGATTCTCCCTGGACTTCATGAGGTTGCCAAGAACCTGCGGGCGATGACAGATGATTATGATGCTGATGAGCTGGAAAGCTGGATTCATCTGCAGATGAACGGTTTTATCCGACTCTCGAAAATCAGCCGTTCCCATGCGGCAAGGGCGGCCGGGCTTTTTGCCGATGTGCTGGATGAGCGGATTGATTTGGAAAGGGATGTCCGTCCCGACTGGCTCCGGTTGACCAAGAAAGAATGGGAAGCCGCACAGCCGTCATCGCCGGAAAAGGCGGGTGTGATGATGGGGCAGGCGGTTCTCCAGATTGGGAAAATCCGCCATCATCGTCCAGATGATGCACAAAAGCCCTGAACATGCAGGTAATGTCTTTCCCCTGATTTTTTCTCTTTCCTGGAGGGGAAAATCCCTTTTTTTATCCACAGAAGGGTTCTACTGTGCAAAAAAACAGCGGTTTGTGGATAACTTTGTGAAAAACAGGAATACAAACAGGAGAGAGGCTTGATTTTATGGCGAAAACACTTGTCCCAAGTCAAGAAACCACTTGTTTTCCACCTTCTTCTGTGACTGGAATCCAGAAGTCTGTTCACAGTCTGCCAATTATGCCCTTCTTCTGTGGATAAATCATTTAGAATTCAATATTAATGTTGTTAAGTTATTGAATATTAACAATTAAATAAATATTGCTTAAAAAATAGGCAACCAAATTTCCTGCGTCATATAACTGTTCAAATCAAGGCTGTCAAGGGCGAAACACCACTTTTTTAAGAAATTTTTCGGCTTTTTTGAAGGGTATTCCCCAGAAAATGTGAATAACTTTGTGAAGATTTCTGAATCAGCCTGATTATCTGGTTGAAATAATTGAAAAAAAACGGCATTGCCTAAAAAACAGGCATACTGCTGGGCGGTCTTGGTACGCGGTTCTGAAAGAGGGGATAGACGGTATAATGGCTGTGTTTAAAGCGTGCTGTTCATGTAGGTGGTCTGTTGGGGTAAGTCAGGCAGAAGGGCGGTTGTATGGAGATTTTCAAACTGCTAAGGAAGAAGCCGAAAGAAGCGGAGATGGCTGAGGCCATTGAATCGGCGAATCTGGCAAGGCGCAAGATGGTGAAACACCGGCATATTGTCAAGAGGTTGAGGGGCGTGCCGTTGCCGGATATTGAAAACTGTTTCAGCGACCAGCGTGTTTTCAAGACGGATTACGATGGGGATGTGCTGGTTGTCAACCATGACCCTTTCACGACCCGTATTGAGGTTGTGGCGCCTGCCATCACAGCAGAGGATGGCAAGGCGGCAGCTTTGATCCAGATTGTCACGGCGGTCGAGAAGCCGTTTGACACCTATATCCAGAAGGATGCAGACATCAATGCCTTGAATACACAGGCTGCAGGCGGCGCACTGATCAGGGCAAAGGATGGCAGGCTTTTGGTCACCAGCCGTTTTACCTGGTTCTGGGAAGGCAATGTCTGGCAGGATGAGTTGATGCCGTTGATTGTCGAAGCCGCGTTGAACGGCCCCCGTGCGGTTCTGCTTTCCGAGAAGAATAAGCGTGATGGTATGCCGCCCAGGTATTCGGGTATTTCTGCGCTGAGCAGTCAGGATTTTACCGCAATCCGTGAGGCGGTCCCGGAAGAGATTTCCTGTACAGCGGATGATATGGGGCTTTTTGCTGAATTGCCATTGCCGTTCGGTGGCAAGACCGCTTTGGTTCAGCTTGATAAAGGTCCTGTCAATCCTTATCTGGGACCAGGTGTCAAGGCGAGGGTGAATCTGCCCAACCGTTTTGAGACACGCGAAGAAAACCTTACTGTCGCCAATCTGCTGAACCGCCGGGAAATGTCAGCGGTCACACCGGCATGGCATTATGGCGCATGGTATGTGCGGGAAAACAATGGGCTGTCTTATACCTGTTTTTTCCCGAACAGCATATGCAGCAGCAATGCGCTTTTCAGCCGTTGGCTGCAGTTGATGCAGGCTCGTGTGGATTGGGTTGTCCATGAGCTGCTGGATAAGTGACAGATACGGGAAAGTACATATCCACATGACTTCAATATTTCATGATGCCATGATGGGGTTATCCTCAGTTTTTGTGGAATAACCCTTGTTGCAAAGTGTAAAAAACAGGGCATCCTATTGAAAATAGGTGAAAAAGTATAGATTGCCTAAAAAATAGGCGGTTTCTTGGATGGTCCGATGGCTGATGTGGATGAAGAAACGGACGGAAGACTGGCATGGGAACAGGCTGTTGCCAGGATGGGGAGACCGTTGTCCAGGCATCAGTGGGAATCTGAATTGGAAACCTATCATCTCTGGCTTGAAAAAACACCCTGTGGAGCGTTCCCGACGGTTATTGAAGGTGCTTTGGGGATTTACCAGATTGCATCGGCTGGTCGTGAATCCATCGGTTATTTTCTGGAGCCATTGCAGGCGGAAGCCTATGCGTATGCCCGTTATGGCCATGCATGGCAGGACGAAGGGTGTCAGTTGATGCCATATGAGATTTTCCAACCAATATCGGGCTGATAATTCCATTGCCTTCCTGAATCCGTTATGATGGAAAACCAATCAGTCAGGAATCCTTTCATGCCGAAAAAACTGCTGCTTTCAGCCCTTGTCTTTGCCTTGTTTACTGTGCCTGTCTGTGCGCAGGAGGAAAACGTTGGACAGGAAGCGGAATCTTCTACTTCGGAAACAGTTGTCCAATCCGAATTTGCCACTGGGGGTTCCACCCAACCGCCATTGAAAGCAGCTTCAGAATCTGAGGCTGTCAGGCAGACAGTACAGGATGCCAATGCCCAACCTCAGGAGTCGGTGACGGATAACAACCAACCTCAGCAAGAAAATGTCATTCTCAGGATGATCAAGGCTGTTGGCAGTGCCTATGCATCCGGGAAGGTCGTGGAGACAGATGAGCTTGCTGAGGATTGGCAGGCAGCACAGAACCCTGATGTCGAAGCCAAGGCAAAGAAAACGGATGATAGCCAACCAAAGGGCGAGAATGTCATTCTCAGGTTTATCAAAGCAATCGGTCGTGCCTATGCGTCCGGGAAGGTGGTGGATACGGATGAACTTGCCGGGGATTGGGAGACAGCACAGAATCCTGATGGCGATGCATCTGTCAAGCCAATATCTTCTGACAACGTAACGGTCCAGTCTTCTGGACAACCTGTGGAAAAGCCTTCTGCAACGTCTTCAGAGACGGCCGAACCACCATCAATGGCACAGCCACAGGCAGTTGTAGGACAGGATGCTGGAATCGGTCAGCAACAGGCGGAAAAAACGGTTTCAGGTCAACCAGTGGAAGCGGCGGCTGTGCAAACAGTGGAATCTACAATACCGTTAGAAGGGAGCCAAGGACAGGAGAAGGCATTCCCGGTGCCGCAGGACATCAGTCAGTCCGGTTCAGTGCATCATTTCCCTGAGGTCGTGCCATCCACCTGGCAGGATCAGCTGCCTGAAGAGATTACCGTGGCTGAGATGACTGAAAAAGCTTTGGCGGGCAATCCCGAGGCACAATACCGGCTTGGTATGGCTTGTTATTACGGTAAGGTTGTCCAGAAAGATGATGGCAAGGCTTTCCTGTGGTGGCGGCAGTCAGCAGTCAAGGGTTACCCGAAGGCGATGCATATCATGGGGGTGGCATACCGTCGGGGTATTGGTGTGCCGAAGCATGCGCAGAAGGCATTGGATTGGTTTGCCAAAGCGGCACAGCAGGGCAGGGCAATTGACCAGTATATTGTCGCTGATGCCTATTATGAGGCGAAGGTCAACAATGTCAGGGATGATGCGTTGGCGGTTTATTGGGCGACCCATTCCGCCCGTCAAGGGCATCCTGGTGCGCTTGTCCTGCTGGCACAGGCAAAGCTGGAAGGGCGCGGTATGCCTCCGAACATGATTCATGCTTATGTGTTGGCTCAGAAGGCCGCTGAATTTGACAGGGAAGCATATGCCGTTGTGGATGAGATTGAGAAGTCCCTGCCGGATGAACAGCAGGAAATTGCCAAGGCAGTAACATTGGAAGATGCGTTGAACCCAACGCCTTTGGCGAGCCTGTTGGTCCAGAAACAGACAGAAGGAAAAAACATCCAGTCTCCGACCGGTCAATCCGATGTTCCGGTGACTGGACAGCCGAAGACTGATAATCCGATGGAAAGCGTGGAAAATGATTAAATTCAGCCTGGGAAATTATGCGGAGCGGTTCAAAGACAAGCCGGTTGCGGAAATCCGTGCGGAACGTGATGAACTCTATCAGGCAATCCTGGAATATGAAATCAAGGGACCTGATCCTGAAGACTGGCTGGTCTGTCCGCCACCAGAAGTGGTTTACCAGCAGCAGCTGGGATATCTTGCTGAAATCTGCCAGTTGCTGGCATCCAGGGTTGAAAGCTGATTCAGCCTGCTGTTCTGTTGAATGAGGCTTCCCTCTTGAGGATACGATGGTTTTTGCAGTAAGAGGTCAAGGACGTCCAAGTGCTGGATATGCGGAAATCCAAGGGAATCTGTTGAAGATTCCTTATAGAATATAATCCATTACCGGCTGTTTTTATCCAGCAGGGACATTTTCATCTGGTAGTAAGTTTCTGTCATCGCCAGATAATGCCGGTGTGGATATTCAAAACGCAGTTCTTCTGGCCAGACCTTGTTGTTCAGCTGGTCTGTGACATAGGCCTTGATTTCATCCAGTGAAGGCCGTTGGTAAACCAGTCTGCCATCCTTGAAAATTGGAATCTGCAAGGCAACCGCACGGCAGTTCTCAAAGGCATTCCGTTTCCAAGGGGCTGTTGGATCAATGTAAGGAACGGGTTTTGAGAAATCCAGGATTTCATCATAGCCTGCAATCAGGTCTGCAACAGCATAACCTTCTTCGTTGAAGATGCGGTAAACCTGTTTCAGCCCGGGATTCGTGATTTTTTCAGGGTTTTCTGAAATCTTGATTTTTGGTTTGAAAGAACCGTTCTCGGCAATGGCAACCAGTTTATAGACAGCCCCAAAAACCGGATCGTCTTTTGATGTAATCAGCCGTTCACCGACACCGAAGCTGTCAATGGCACTGTCTTGGTTCAGCAGGGAGGTGATGGTGTATTCATCCAGACTGTTGGAAACGATGATCCGGCAGTCGAAGAGACCGGCATCATCCAGCATTTCACGGGAGCGTTTCGACAGATAGGCAAGGTCTCCACTGTCGATGCGGATGGCTTTCAGGCGTTTTCCAAGCGGTTCAAGTACTTCTTTTGCCGTCCTGATGGCATTCGGAATACCACTTTTCAGGACATTGTAAGTATCGACTAGCAGGACGGTATTGTCAGGGTATGTCTTCGCATATCTGCTGAAAGCGGTGAATTCATCAGGGAATCCCATGACCCAGCTGTGTGCCATTGTGCCGACAGCCGGAATCCCGAACAGTTGACTTGCCATGATGGTTGCAGTGCCTGCTGCACCACCGATATAGGCGGCACGGGCACCATAGACGGCGGCATCCATGTTGTGCGCACGTCTGGCACCCATATCCGACACCGGACGGCCATTAGCAGCACGGACAATACGGCTCGTCTTGGTGGCGATGAGTGATTGATGGTTGAAATGAAGCAGCAGGGATGTTTCGACAATCTGCGCATCAATCATAGGGGCTACTACCGTGATGACGGGTTCATTCGGGTAAATCACCGTCCCTTCAGGGAAAGCATAAAGGTCACCCTTGAACGAAAAGCCCTGAAGATAATCCAGGAAATCTTCACCGAACAGGTTCAGTGACCGCAGATAGGCGATATCTGTTCCTTCAAAATGCAGGTGCTCGATATAGTCGATGATCTGTTCCAGTCCCCCGGCAATGGCATAGCCGCCACCATCAGGATTCTTGCGGTAAAACACATCAAATGCCACTTTGGTGTTCCAGTCGCATTCCTTGAAGTAACCATAACCCATGGTCAGTTCATACAGGTCCATGACCATGGCAGGATTTCTTGGGTCGTTCAGTTTCATGGTTGAGTCTCTTGGATAATAGCAATCTGGCAGGATTCCATGGTTGCCAGAGCTGCTTGGTGGTTGGCGGGGGATGTCCCTGCGCAGCAGTCGGCATCGACAGAAATATCGGCATCCAGCAGGACCATTTTAGCAGCAACCGCATTGGATACCACGCAGATATCCGTGCAGAGTCCAATGAATTCGACAGCTTCAGGTTGGGTTTCCTTCAGATAAGCTGTCAATGTCTCACTGCCGAAAGTCGGTTTTTCAAAAGTGCGGTAAGAGGCACCTTCCAGGGCTTCTTCCACCATAGGATGCAGTTCCCAGCCCGGTGTGCCCTTGATGCAGTGGGGAACCGGCAGCTTCTGGCCTTCTTGGGTTGCCAGGTAATCTTTGCCATG
>CALGGD010000376.1 GCA_937916185.1 uncultured Oxalobacter sp.
AATAACCTTCGTTCTTTGCCATAGTATCCTCCAGATTACCGTTTCATCTTAGGGTCAAATGCATCACGCAAGCCATCACCAACAAGGTTGAAAGCCTCGCAAGACCGCTGATTGGACAGATCGGTCTCGGTAAAGCAGGCTGTCTGGTTGCCGGAGACACCACGCCGCATCCCAAACCCCATCCAGACCCATTGATTGAAGGCGCAAAGCGCCTGAATGTCTCGCCGGAAGACTGCTGGTACATAGGCGATGACCTCCGCGACATGCAGGCCGGCCATGCGGCAGGCGCCTGTGCAACCATTGCCGCAAAATGGGGCTATTGCACCGCTCCAGAGACCTGGCCTTCCGATTTTGTCGCCGAGAATCCTCGACAGCTTCTGGCACTTGTCAAGACAGCGGTTTCGGACTGAGACCCTACAATGGAAAAAACGGAATCACATCAGCAATTCCGTTTTTTAAGAAAACCTGGAAAAATCACAGGCCTGCCGCAGCCTTCAATGCCTCGACCCTATCGGTTCTTTCCCAGGTGAACTCTGGTTCTGCACGACCGAAATGTCCATATGCGGCGGATTTGCTGTAACGTGGTTTCAGCAGATCCAGCATCTGGACGATACCCTTGGGACGCAGGTCAAAGGTATCTGCAATAATCCCGGCAATCTTTTCATCACTGATCACACCGGTGCCCTGGGTATTCACAGTAATATTGATCGGGCGGGCGATACCGATGGCATAGCTGACCTGAATCTGGCATTTCTTCGCCAAGCCTGCCGCGACAACATTTTTCGCAACATAACGGGCCGCATAAGCAGCAGAACGGTCAACCTTGGAAGGATCCTTGCCGGAGAAAGCGCCGCCGCCATGAGGACATGCACCGCCATAGGTGTCCACAATGATTTTACGTCCAGTCAGACCGCAGTCCCCCTGAGGGCCACCGACAACAAAACTGCCGGTCGGATTGATGAAATACTTTGGTGTGCCCTTCATCAGCTCAGCAGGCAGGACAGGCTTGATGATTTCCTCAATAACCGCTTCCTCAATCTGCCGGTAAGGAATCTCAGGCGCATGCTGGGTAGACAGCACAACCGTATCCACACTGACAGGCACACCGTCAACATAACGCAGGGTCACCTGGGATTTCGCATCGGGACGCAGCCATGGCAGACGGCCATCCTTGCGCAGCTGGGACTGACGTTCCATCAAACGGTGCGCATAATAAATGGCGGCCGGCATATATTCCGGTGCCTCATCACAGGCATAACCGAACATCAACCCCTGGTCACCTGCCCCTTGGTCCAGATCAAGGCCGGAACCTTCATTGACCCCTTGGGCGATATCCAAGGACTGACGGTCATAAGCAACCAATACCGCACAGCCCTTGTAATCAATACCATATTCCGTATTGTCATAACCGATCCGCTTGATGGTCTCACGCGCGATATCGATATAGTTCACATTGGCTGAGGTTGTGATTTCACCAGCAAGGACAACCAGACCGGTGTTGCACAGGGTTTCCGCTGCAACACGTGCAGCAGGATCCTGCTCAAGGATAGCATCCAGGACTGCATCAGAAACCTGGTCAGCGACCTTATCTGGATGACCTTCAGAAACAGATTCTGAAGTAAAG
Organism: uncultured Oxalobacter sp.; assembly: GCA_937916185.1. GTDB lineage: Bacteria > Pseudomonadota > Gammaproteobacteria > Burkholderiales > Burkholderiaceae_D > Oxalobacter. The sequence goes on from CALGGD010000376.1 coordinate 1,625, forward strand.
AGATAATCGTTGGACATTCAAAAAGCTCCTTTATCAAAAAGACGAACTGCTGTCGCAGTCCACGATAAAGAAGCCTGCGACGCTTTAGCGAAATTTATAAACCGCTTCGCAAGTTGCCCGTTAACTCAGCGGAACTGCATATTTTACGCTGAAATCACCAGTTATCAAGAATCATCATCCTTTGATACAACACATGTCCAAACTTCCCAAAAGGCAACAGACCCCGTCCCTTTCAGGGGCAACATCCTCCCATCATGTGACTTTCGGAAAGGCATTGCTATAATGTCCCCGTTATCAAGGATTTTCTCAATGCGGTTTTTTCTGTTCATCCTGTGGGCCATCCATTGGCTCCCACTGTCTGTGCTTGGCCGTCTGGGCAAACTGCTGGGTACCTGTGCCTATCATCTCTGGGCACGGCGGCGGCGTATCACCCTGACCAATCTCCGCCTCTGCTTTCCTGATATGCCTGAGAATGAACGCGAGCGTATTGCGCTGGAACATTTCCAAGGCTATGGACGGAGCATCATCGAACGCGGGATTCTCTGGTGGTCTTCCGTTGAACGCATCAAACGGTTAATCCGCGTCGAGCCAGAGATTCCTTACAACGAGACCCGTTCAGGTCCCGTTATTCTATTGTGCCCACATTTCGTCTGTCTTGAGATGCCTGGCGCTATTTTCACAATGGACTCCCAGTGCTGCTCCATCTATACAGAACAGAAGAACAAGGTCTTTGACGGCGTCCTGCGTAAAGGCCGCCTTCGCTTCCATTCGGACGGCCTGCTTTACAGCCGAAGCCAGGGCATCAAGCCGATTATCCGCGCACTGCACAAGGGCATCCCGTTCCTGATGCTGCCAGACATGGATTTCGGCATCAAGGACGCTGAGTTCGTACCTTTTTTCGGTGTTCCTGCCGCGACACTGGTTGCGACATCACGCCTTGCGGCGGCAACACGGGCAAAAGTCATTCCGGTCATCGCCACTTTCCTGCCGGATTACCAAGGATGGAAAGTCAAATTCTATCCACCATTGGAGAATTTCCCGACAAAAGATGTCTGGACAGACACCAAACGCATCAATGAATTCATTGAACAGCGGATTCTCGAGAACCCTTCTGAATACCTATGGACACATAGACGGTTCAAGACAAGACCAGAAGGTATGCCGCCTGTCTATGGCAAAGACAGCAAGAAATAACCGTTCCACCAACCCCAGGAAAGGCAGACATGAAACTGAATTTCACAAAAATGCATGGTGCCGGAAATGATTTTGTCGTGTTTGATGCCTGCAACCAGCATGTCGACCTGACAGAAGACCAGCTGCGTTTCATTGCTGACAGACGCTTTGGTATCGGCGCAGACCAGATCCTGCTGGTTGAGAAATCCCGCCTGCCTGGCACAGCCTTCCGTTACCGGATCTTCAATGCAGACGGCGGTGAGGTTGAACAATGCGGCAACGGTGCCCGTGCCTTCGCCATCTTTGTCACAGCGACCGGCATGACCGATCAGAATCCCATCCGTGTCGAGACAAAAGCCGGTGTCATCGAACTCAGGCTCCAAGACAACGGCACGGTGACCGTCAATATGGGCACCCCTGTTTTCAACCTGCCTGATATCCCATTCAACCCGACAGGACTGGCTCCAGAGACCATCGGCAGGACGCAGGTATGGACACTCCAGTTTGCAGATGAAGGCGGGACAGCCAAAGTCAGTGCCGTTTCCATGGGCAATCCCCATGCTGTCCAGGTTGTTGAGAATGTCGACACGGCTCCCGTCCTCCGGCAAGGCCCCCTGATTGAAAACCATCCCGCATTTCCGAACAGGGTCAATGCCGGGTTCATGGAAATCATCGACCGGCATCATATCAAGCTCCGTGTCTTCGAACGTGGAGCAGGAGAAACCCTTGCCTGTGGGACAGGCGCCTGTGCCGCCGCTGTCTCCGGCATCATGCAGGGACTGCTTGACTCACCTGTGACAGTCCATGCCAAAGGCGGTGTGCTTGACATCGACTGGGCAGGAGAGGATGCCCCTGTCATGATGACAGGACCAGCTGTCATCGTATTCAATGGTACAATCGAACTGTAGCCTGCGGTACAACCGTTACGACCAATCATCCGAAAGGAATTCCCTATGATAATTGATTCCAAGAAATTCCGCGTCACAGACGGCAGGAAGTTCCAGCTGAAAGACTTCTCAACAGCGGTAGACCCCTTCTATGTAGACAAGGCCGAATACAAAACACAGCTTAAAGACAACCTGGAGGAAATGAGTGGCCAGCAGGGCAAGCTGTATGCAACCGGCAAATTCTCCCTTCTGATCATCCTTCAGGCAATGGATGCCGCTGGCAAGGATGGCACCATCAAACATGTCATGAGTGGACTGAACCCTCAGGGATGCCGTGTGGAAAGCTTCAAACAGCCTTCTGCCCTGGAACTGAAACACAGCTTCCTCTGGCGTTCGTCACTCCGGTTGCCCCAACGCGGAGAGATTGTCATCTTCAACCGCTCCTATTATGAAGATGTCCTGGTCGCCCGTGTCCATCCGGAAATCCTCGATGTCGCCAACCTGCCGGATACCAAATTCGGCCGCAGTTTCTGGGAAAACCGTTACAAGGCCATCCGTGACTACGAACAGCATCTGCACCGCAACGGTACCCGCATCATCAAATTCTTCCTTTATATCTCCAAGGAAGAACAGCGCCTGCGGCTGCTGGACCGCATCAACAATCCAGAAAAGAACTGGAAATTAAGCTTGGGAGACTTTGAAGAACGCAAATACTGGGAAGAATATATGGGTGCTTTTGAAAAAGCCATCCAGAACACTGCCTGCGCCGCTTGTCCTTGGTATTGTGTTCCGGCAGACGACAAGAAAAACGCCCGGCTCATTGTTTCTGATGCCATCCTGCAGACCCTCAAGGATATGAAACTGTCTTATCCAGAACCAACGCTGAGTCATTCCAATGTCCTTGAGATGCTCCGGGAAAAGCTGGAAGAAAACTGATTATCCTATCAACCCCCTTCTTGAAACCGCCATGCCAATGGCGGTTCTTCAATCACCCAGCCAGACATACTGCTTAACGCCTTCTTCCCGAAAAAACGGCGGTTCCCTGCAGACTTTTCAAAGATGTGCTTAAATAAGCATGTAACTGGCAAACAGTCGAAAAACTGGTTCCCATTCAATAAAAACCGACCGCCACAACAGGCGGTCTTTGAAACCGACCTACCTGAGGAGAACAAAATGGCACTCATCAACACCACCATCAAACCTTTCAAGGCAGATGCATACCGTAATGGTGAATTCATCACCATCACCGATGCCGACCTGAAAGGGAAATGGTCTGTTGTCTTCTTCTACCCAGCTGACTTCACGTTTGTCTGCCCAACCGAACTGGGAGACCTCGCAGACAACTATGCAGAATTCCAGAGGCTGGGCGTTGAAATCTACTCTGTTTCCACAGACACCCATTTCGTCCACAAAGCCTGGGCTGATGCCTCTGACACCATCAAGAAAATCCAGTACACCATGGTTGGCGACCCGACCGGCACCATCACCCGCAACTTCGATGTCATGATTGAAGAAGCGGGGCAGGCATTGCGCGGCACCTTCGTCATCAATCCAGAAGGCGAAATCAAGGTCTGTGAAATCCATGACCTGGGTATCGGACGTTCCGCAACCGAACTGCTCCGTAAAATCCAGGCTGCACAGTATGTCGCAACCCACGACGGTGAAGTCTGCCCAGCCTCCTGGCAGCCGGGATCAGAAACCCTGGCACCATCGCTGGACCTCATTGGCAAGATTTAAGCCATCTGCAATCCTGCTGTGTACCGCAGGGATAACCCTGCGGTACCCTCTCTGACCGTCAGAAACATTTATCCTGAACACCGCTTTCCTGAAGGGAGAAAAAGCCATGCTGGACAACAAAGTCAAAGAACAGCTCCGAGCCTATTTCACGAAACTGGTCAATCCCGTCATCCTGACCGCATCCACTGACACCAGCGCCAAATCCCAGGAAATGCTGGGGCTGTTGAAAGATCTTGTTGGGCTGTCGGACAAAATCACGCTTGCGGAAAACGGCGGCAGTTCCCGTAGGCCATCATTCACCGTCAACCGGCCTGACAGCAACTGCCATATCGAATTTGCCGGCCTGCCGATGGGGCATGAGTTCACCTCCCTGATCCTCGCCATCCTTCAGACTGGCGGTTATCCCCCTAAAGTCGAGGCAGATGTCATTGAACAGATCCGTCAGGTTGAAGGCAGTTTCCGGTTTGAGACCTATATCTCCCTGACCTGCCAGAACTGCCCGGAAGTTGTCCAGGCACTCAACCTGATGGCGGTCCTGAACCCCAACATCTCCAGCACCATGATTGATGGCGCCCTCTTCCAGGATGAAGTCAAGGAACGGCAGATCATGGCAGTGCCTACCATTTATCTGAATGGCAAGGAATTCGGCCAGGGACGCATGAATGTCAAGGAAATCCTTGCAAAAGTCGATACAGGCAGTGTCAAACGGGAAGCAGAGAAAATCTCTGCCAAAGCACCTTTTGATGTACTGGTCATCGGTGGCGGCTCTGCCGCAGCGACAGCTGCCATTTATGCCGCCCGTAAAGGCATCCGTACCGGGCTGGTCACGGAGAATTTCGGTGGACAGATCCTGAACACCACCGATATCGAGAACATCATCGCCATCAAGAAGATTGAGGGCACCCATCTGGCATCCGTCTATGAGGAGAACATCCGCAGTCATGCCATTGATGTCATGATGCCACAGCGGGCTGTCAGACTCATCCCTGGAGACCTGATTGAAGTCCAGCTTGAAAGCGGTGCATCGGTCAAGAGCCGGACAGTAATCCTGGCAACCGGCGCAAGCTGGCGGAAAATGGCAATCCCCGGTGAAGAAACCTATATTGGCAAAGGCGTCGCCTTCTGCCCACACTGTGATGGTCCCCTGTACAAGGGCAAGGATGTTGCTGTCATCGGTGGCGGCAACTCGGCCGTTGAAGCCGCCATTGACCTGGCAGGCATCGCCCGGCAGGTTTCCGTCCTCATCCGCAGTGACAGGTTGACAGCAGACACCATCCTGCAGGAGAAAATGCTCTCCCTCAAGAATGTCAGGCTCATCAAACAGGCAAAGACGGTTGAGGTTGCTGGAGATGGCGGTAAAGTCACTGGTCTCGTCTATCTTGACCAGACAGACAACACCCAGAAAACCCTGCCCCTGTCAGGGATTTTCGTCCAGATCGGACAGGTTCCGACAACCGGTTGGCTTAAAGACAGTCCTGTCAAACTCAATGAAAAACAGGAAATCGAAGTCGATGTCTGTAACAGGACCTCAGTCCCTGGCGTTTTCGCTGCGGGGGATGCCACATCATCACCTTACAAGCAGATTGTCATTGCGATGGGCGATGGCGCAAAGGCTTCCCTGAGCGCCTTTGACTATCTCATCAGGCATTGACCGGTCAACCAGGTTCACAACAGGACGGCATGGGACTTTTCAGCGCAATCGCAGCGTTCTTTGGCCGTCCTGTCCGGGAGAAAGACATGAAAACCCTTGACAGTAAAATCACCCGTGCCGCTGACATCATCCGCAAGGCAGACGGCATCCTGATTGCAGCCGGTGCCGGTATGGGTGTCGATTCTGGACTGCCTGACTTCCGTGGCGACCAGGGACTTTGGAAAGCCTATCCGAAACTGGGGCAGCACCGCATTTCTTTTGTTGAAATCGCCAATCCCGATGCCTTTGCCGACAACCCCCGGCTGGCATGGGGCTTCTACGGCCATCGGCTGAACAGCTACCGAGAGGTGGTTCCCCATGAAGGATTCCATATCCTGCAACGCCTGACAGCAGATAAACCCAATGGGAACTTCGTCTTCACCAGCAATGTCGATGGGCAGTTCCAGAAAGCCGGTTTTCCAGACAACCGCATCGTGGAATGCCATGGTTCCATCCACCATATCCAATGCGCCAGCCCCTGCTCCCGTGGCATCTGGGAAGCCAACAGCCTCAAAGTCGAGGTTGATGAAGAAAACTGCCAGCTGACATCCCCGTTGCCTGTCTGCCCGGAATGCAAAGGCCTTGCCCGACCGAACATCCTGATGTTCAATGACTGGGGATGGATTTCCGACCGCACGGAACTGCAGTACAGCAACCTGCACAGATGGCAGTCACAGGTCAAGCATCTTGCCATCATCGAAATGGGGGCGGGCGTACATGTCCCTGCTGTCCGGAATACCAGTGAATCCTTTGGGGTTCCCATCATCCGGATCAACCCGGCCTATCCTGAAGTCCCAAGCAACAGACGGGATGTTGGAATTGCCTTGGGAGCCCTTAACGCCCTGCAGCTGATTGAAAGGGAACTCAATAAAACCCGCTGACAGAAAAAACCAACCATCTTGGAACTGTTCAGTTCACCTGCACCTTATATTTCAGCACGGTCTTGCCATTGGCAGGGACAGGCACCTGCCAGATGACCGTATTGGCATCCTGTTTCTTATGCGGATGGTTCTCCCCAACGACCCTGCCATTTTCAGGCAATGCTTCCTCTACCCTGACTGTCACCGGATCAGATTTCCCATTTGCCAATGCCAGCTCCCATGATGTGTCTGTCCGATAGACCTTTTCACCATCTTTCCTGACAACAGCCATCTGACTGTAACCGGTCTGTTTCCGGACCATCGTCACATCAAACGCTTCCCCCAACCTCAGATGAAGATGACCATCAACCGGTGTATGGTTGATGGTGTTCTGCCCAAGCAGCTGACGGTTGCCTGACCTGTCTTCCTGATAGAAACGGATGGTACCCCTCGGCAATGGCATACCAAGCCCATCCCCCTTCTTATTGTCAAAACTCAACCATATCCCTGCATGGACAGGACCAGACTGTCCCTGGCGGGACTCATAAACCCACTGATTGCCATTGAAACGGTATTCCTTGACCACCTTCACCCGGTCGGCGGAAAGCAGACGGTAACGGCTTGTCTGTTTATCTTGGATATCAACCTTATCCGGCACCGTATAAAGATGATAGTCTGCAAAGGCTTCTTCAGAGGCGGTGTCGTTGGCCATCGCTGAACCGGTATCCATCGCCTTTGCCATCATCAACATGCCACCGGCACGGGGATATACTGAACCCCGTTCCTGTTTTCCAGACATCAGCTGCACTTTGGCATTGCGGTAATCCACACCGCTGTTATTGCCGATGACAGCCCAGGAAGCCAATGACATCCTGTCATCATGCTCTCCCACAACTGCCGTGTAATCTGCCTGCCATGACAGTCCGCCCGTCAGATAATCGAACGTCACCTGCTGCCTGCCACCGGAACCGCCCTGGACATCCAGCATCAGGACAGGTGATGGATACAATCCCTCAGGCACCCTGTCAAAAACAAGCCTATCCGTTGACACCGTTTCGATATGCCCATCAACCTGGACAATACCGCCCCCATGCATTGACAGCAGCTTTGCCCGTCTTATGGTTTCCTGACCCGTTGCCGGATTGGTATGCACCAACGTCACCTCCTTGCCGATATAGGCTTTCATCAGGTTTTCCGGTGTCAGCAACGCTGTATTGAACGTTGCACCGGACAACCTTAAACGTCCATTGGATTCCAGCATCAGGGTTTCAGGCTGTATCCGTTCACTGACATCCCGCACCACAAGACCAAAACGTCCTTGCCCGGTCTTGATAGAGCGGGTATCCCGCACCAGGGTCTGCGACTGTTCATAAACGGTCAATGACAGTCCCTGCCGGTCAGCCATACTGGATTCATACGTAACAGCAGATGCCATCAATGGACAGGATGCCATCAACAGCATGAGGGAAAAACGGTGAAGCGGCTTCATGGTAACCCTTTGGAGGAAACAACAGCATCAAGTCTATCAGACCCTATTGATGGTTCCGCAAGACCGCTTACATTTTGAAAAAAACGGGAATGGGTAACAATGGCTAAAAAAACAGGGGCTGCCTGTGTCCACTGTGATGGTTACAACCCGGCAACCGCACTCATTCCGCCCAGACAACCCAACCGTAATGCGCACTGACCAAGACCAGGATACCGAATGCGATACGGTACCAGGCGAACGGGATGAAATTATGGGAGCTGATGAAACGCAGCAGCCAGCGGACACAGAGGAATGCAAAGATGAAGGAAGAGACAGTCCCGACTGTAAAAAGCGGGATATCAGAAGCCACCAGCAGGTCGCGTTCCTTATAGATGGAATAGATGGAAGCACCGAACAGCGTCGGCATCGCCAGGAAGAAAGAAAACTCCGTCGCGACCTTGCGGGACAGGCCGAACAGCATCCCCCCGATAATGGTGGCACCGGAACGGCTGGTACCCGGAATCAGGGCAAATGCCTGGGCAATCCCGACCTTCAGGGCATCCATGTAGGTCATATCATCAACCGATTCAACCCGGGAACCCCCGAACCGTCTTTCATTCCGGCGCTCAACAAACAGGATGACCAGCCCCCCGATGATGAATGCAGCGGCGACAGGTATCGGATAAAAGAGGAATGCCTGGATTTTCTTGGCAAACAGCAGACCAAGCACTGCGGCAGGGATGAATGCAATGATGACATTGATGGCGAACCGGCGCTCCTTTTCCCGGGTGAACATACCAAACAGGACCTCCAGGATTTTCTGACGGTACACCCAGACAACAGAAAGCATCGCCCCTGCCTGGATGGCAATCGAAAACACCTTGACATTTTCCCCGGTGAAATCCAACAGGCTGCCTGCCAGAATCAGATGGCCTGTCGATGAGATTGGCAGGAATTCCGTCAACCCTTCGACAATCCCCATGATGAAAGCTTTTACCGCCAGAGCAAGATCCATGAAATATCCTGTGAAATAGAACCTGTCAAAAGATGCGACATCATACCCCGTTGCATGCCATGCGGGAACGCGGCAGCGAAAAAAAATCCATGATGCCCCACTCACATTTCACACCTGCATCTCCATGACATCTTTACCTGAATTGTAACAATCTGTTGGTTTCCCTGAATCTTTTTTGAGAAAACAATACTTTAATAATTAAATGGCTGGATTGACCTGTGTTATGCTTCGAGGCTGGACAGAATCCAATACCGCCATTTCTGATTCCCAGAAAAATACAGATTAGCCATGCTTGATAAACTGAAGAACTTCAAAAGACCCAAAGTCTGGATTCCCACCGCCATCATCCTCATCCTGATAATCGCCCTGCTGGCATTCTGGATTTCCAAGAAAAAGAATACGGTCACCTATATGACTGAAAAAGTCCGTATCGGCAGTATCAGGCATTCTGTCGAGGCAACCGGTGAAATCGAGGCGGTGAACCTGGTCACGGTCGGTGCACAGGTCGGGGGTCAGATCAAGAAACTGCATGTCGTGCTGGGGCAGGAAGTCAAGCAGGGACAGATGATTGCCGAAATCGACTCCACGACACAGGAAAACCTCCTGCGCACCGATAAACTGCGCCTGGAAACCTACAAGGCACAGCTGGCTGCCCGGAAAACCACACTGGAAGTTGCCAGACGCGCCTATGACCGTGAGCTGAAACTGATCAAGACAGACTCCACCTCCAAGGAAAGCCTGGATAACGCAAAGGATGCCTATGCCATCGCCAAGGCGAATGTTGAAGAGACCACCTCCCTCATCAAACAGACCCTGCTTGCCATCAACACAGACGAAACCAACTTGGGCTATACCAAGATCCGTGCGCCATTGGATGGTACTGTCGTCTCCGTTCCTGTTGAGGAAGGCCAGACTGTCAACGCCAACCAGACAACACCAACCATCATCAAAATCGCCAACCTGAACGACATGGAAATCAATATCCAGATTTCTGAAGGCGATATCACAAAAGTCAAACAGGGCATGCCGGTGGATTACACCATCCTGTCTGAGCCGAACACCGTTTTCCATGCCACACTGGATTCCCTTGACCCTGGCCTGACAACCCTGAGCGACGGCAGCTACGACAAGAGCAGTTCCAGTTCCTCCAGCAGCTCCAGCTCCTCTGCCGTCTATTATTATGGCAAGAGCTTTGTCAACAATCCTGACGGCAAACTGCGCATCGGCATGATGACCCAATGCACCATCCTTGTGGCAGATGCCGAGAATGTCCTGCTTGTACCAAGCATCGCCATCACCACCAGCAACGGCAAACACTTCATCCGTGTCCTGAAAAACAAAGACCAGGTTGAAAAGCGCGAAATCAAGATTGGTATTACAGACGGCGTTTACACTGAAGTCATTTCAGGGGTATCTGAAGGCGAAGAAGTGATTTCCTCTGAAGTCAATGAAGGTGAAAAGGTCGGCAATACGCCTAGAATACGTGGTCCAAGGATGTAAGCCATGAACATCATCGAACTGCGGGGCATCAACAAGATTTACGGCACAGGCGGCAGCAAGGTCCATGTCCTGAAAGACATCGACCTTGACATCGAATCTGGGGATTTTGTCGCCATTATCGGGCAGTCCGGTTCCGGGAAATCCACGCTGATGAACATCATCGGCTGCCTGGACACCTCGACATCCGGTGACTACAAGATTGCCGGTGAAGACATCGAAGGCATGTCACCGGATGACCTGGCGACCCTCCGCAGCCGTTATATCGGATTCATCTTCCAGCGTTACAACCTGCTGACTTCCCTTTCCGCCAGGGAAAACGTTGAACTGCCCGCCATCTATTCCGGCGAGAGGCAGGATGCCCGCAGGCTCCGTGCAGAACAGCTGCTGAAAGACCTGGACATGGGGGAACGTGTCACGCACCTGCCATCGGAACTCTCCGGGGGACAGCAGCAGCGTGTCTCCATCGCCCGTGCGCTGATGAATGGCGGCAACATCATCCTTGCCGATGAACCGACCGGCGCATTGGACTCCAAGAGCGGTGAGAACGTCATGGAGATCCTGCAGCAGCTGAACGATGCCGGGCATACCGTCATCCTGGTCACCCATGACCAGAAAATCGCGGCAACGGCAAACCGTGTCATCGAAATCAAGGATGGACAGATTATCGGTGATGAACGCCTCAGACCGAACAAGAACAGCTCCAAGATCTATGAACTGAAAAAAGATATCCGAAGCACCTTTGAATACCTCAAGGAACAGTTTGTCGAAGCCTTCAAGATGTCCATCCAGGCAATCCGTGCCAACAAAATGCGTTCGATGCTGACAATGCTTGGCATCATTATCGGGATTGCTTCTGTCGTCTCGGTCGTGGCATTGGGGAAAGGCTCACAGGAAAAAATCCTGTCTGACATCAACTCCATGGGAACGAACACCGTTGTCATCATGCCAGGGAAAGGGTTCGGTGACAGGAACTCCAGCAAATACAAGACCCTCACCGTACACGATTCCGAACTGCTGGCAAGGCAGAGCTATGTGGCAAGCGCTACACCGGCTGTCAGTTCATCAGGCAACATCACCCGTGAAAACATCTCTGTGACTGGTCAGCTGCAGGGAGTCGGTGAACAGTATTTCGATGTGAAAGGCCTCAATGCCGAAGCCGGACGGCTCCTGACAAAAGATGATATTGTCAAAGGCAATGCCGTCGTTGTCATTGACCAGAATACCAAGAACAAGCTGTTTGCCCATGAACAGAACAGTGAAATCCTGGGACAGACCATCATCTTCAACCGGCATCCTTTGAGGATCATCGGCATCTCTGAAAAACAGAATGCCAACTTCGGTCCACAGGACAGCCTGCAGATGTGGGCCCCCTATACCGCAGTGATGAACCGGATTACCGGTGACAGGAACATCTCTTCCATCACCGTGAAAGTTGTCGATGATGTCAGCATGACTGCTGCTGAAAAGAACATCATCCGGTTCCTGACCGTCAAACATGGCAAAGAAGATTTCTTCACCATCAACACCGACAGCATCCGGCAGACAATTGAAAGCACAACCGGTACGATGCGCCTGCTGATTTCCTGCATCGCCTTGATTTCCCTGGTGGTCGGCGGCATCGGCGTCATGAACATCATGCTGGTGTCGGTGACGGAACGCACCCGGGAAATCGGCATCCGCATGGCGGTCGGCGCCCGGCGGAGCAGCGTCCTGCAGCAGTTCCTGATCGAGGCGGTGCTTATCTGCATCATCGGTGGGTTCATGGGCATCCTCTTTGCTTTCGGCATCGGTATCTTCTTCAAGATGTTCGTCAAGACCTTCACCCTGTCGTATTCCACCGCTTCAGTCTTGCTGGCCCTGTTCTGCTCGACCCTGATTGGTATCGTCTTTGGATACATTCCTGCAAAAAATGCTGCGAAACTCAATCCTGTCGATGCGTTGAGCAGTGATTGAGGCGGACGGATTACTTACTGTAGGTCTTGAATATGGTTGTTGACGTTTATAGGATGGATATGCAATGCGACAGAAACGCCTGATTCCCGCAATCCTGCTCTGTGCGATACTGGCAGGCTGCGCCACCAAAACGGCTGAAATCCCAGACAGCGGCCTGATGTCACAACAGGCGGTCGCCGAGCAGTACCAGGTTGACCGTGAATGGTGGAAAATCTATGGTGACAACAAGCTGAACCTATTGGTCAACGAAGCGCTTGCCAACAACATCGACCTGCGCAAAAGCGCCATCAACGTCAACAAAGCCCTGTACCAGGCCAACCTTCTGGGCGAAGACCTGATTCCCTCCTTCTACGGTTCTGCCGGTGCGGGCGCCAGCAAAGACCTGAAAGAAGGGCGGACAACCCATACCTACAATGCCCAATTGGGTGTCAGCTATGAAATCGACCTCTGGCATCGGCTGCGGGATGCCGCATCAGCCCAGGAATGGGAATACAAGGCCACCCAGCTTGACCTGGAATCCGCCCGCCTGGCCCTGATCAACAATGTTGTGGACAGCTACTTCCATCTGGTCTATCTGAACAACGCCATCAAAATCACCCGGCAGAACATCGACTTCTATTCCCGGCTGCTGACCATCGTCACAAACAAGCATCAGGTCGGCAAAGTCGATATCTCTGAACCACTGAATGCCGATAAAGCCCTGCTTTCTTCCAGAAACAGCCTGGCTTCCCTTGAGGCAGAACGCAAGCAGGTCGAACAGACACTCCGGAACCTGCTGAACCTGCGCCCGGAAGACCCATTGTCAGTCCTCAACGATGACCTGATGGGTGTTCCACTGACAGACGTTGACCTGAACGTCCCTGTCGCCGCACTGGGCATGCGCCCTGATGTGAAAGCCGCTGAATTCCGTGTCCAGTCCGCTTTCCTGGACTGGGAGGCCGCAAAAGGCGACCTCTACCCAAGCATCACCATCGGCAGCACCCTGGGGGTTTCCTCAAACCGTGCCCGGACAATGTTCAATGCACCGATGCTGGGTGGAACCGTCAACCTGAACCTGCCTTTCCTGCAGTGGAACAGGATACGCTGGAACATCCGTATGTCAGAAGCGGAATTCGAAAACGCAAAACTCGGACTGACCTCCGCCATCAACACCGCACTGAATGAAGTGGACACCTATTATTACACCTATCAGCGGACACGTTCACAGCTCGGCATCCAGCAGGATAAATACGACAATGATGTCCGGATCAGCCAATACAACCGCCGACGCTACGAGGTTGGCACCTATGAGCTGAAAGAATGGCTGGAAGCAAAATGTTCTGAAAACCAATCGTTGATGACCCTGCTTGAGACCAAGTACAAGGCCATCAATGAAGAAAACGCCATTTACAAAGCCCTGGGCGCAAGGATCGTGACAGCTGCCCCTGATCCGCTGACGCATTGAACGAAGTGGTTTTGCTAGAATAAACACAACACTCTTCCAGCAGGGAACCATGCTTGACGCATACAACAATATGATTGAAAACCAGCTGCGGGCAGGCGGCATCCATCTGCCCCCCGTCTTCAATGCCTTTGCCGCTGTTGACCGCCGCGCCTTTGTTCCGGCAGCCTATCAGGATTTTGCCTATGCAGACATGCCCATTCCGCTGGCAGATGGTCAGCAGATGTTCCCTCCCCTGACCGATGCGAAAATCCTGCAAGCCACCACCCCCAAGAAAACAGATACCGTGCTTGAAATCGGCACAGGCACCGGTTTCTCCGCCGCATTGATGGCGCAGCTGACCCGTTATGTCACGACTGTGGAAATCAATCCCCTGACGGCTGACACAGCCCGTATCCGGCTGAAACAGCAGGGTGTCCACAATGCACAGGTCATCTGTACGGATGGTTTTGCAACAGACACTTACCTGGCTGGGAAACCATTTGATATTATCGTCTTTTCAGGTGCTATCCGTTCCCTGCCCGGTACATTCAGCAATGCCCTGTCAGAAGGCGGCAGAATGCTTGTTTTCCATAAGATGCCCTTATTGACACAGGCTGAGCTGATAGAGAAAAAAACTGATGGCAGACTGGAAACCCATTCCTTGTTTGAGACAGACATCATCCCGCTTGTCCAACAGGAAAAGGATGGTTTTGTATTTTGAGCGATCGACACACCCGCATCCTGACTGAAACGGGTGCTGGCACTTTGGTTGAGGAGAACCTTCAGGAAGCCACCCTGCTGTTTCCGATAAAATCTTGCCTTTTCCAGCATGAAATTGTATAATTCTCTGTTCCAGGATGTTCTTCATCCATCAAATGGTGGGAGTAGCTCAGTTGGTAGAGTCCCGGATTGTGATTCCGGTTGTCGTGGGTTCGAGCCCCATCTCTCACCCCATTTTTGCGGAAGTGGCGAAACTGGTATACGCGCCAGATTTAGGTTCTGGTGCTTCGGCGTAAGGGTTCGAGTCCCTTCTTCCGCACCATCTGCATCAAAATTTCCCCTTTTCCCCTGATTTTTCTCCTTTTGACCGGTAATTCGGGCTCATTCTGCTCATCTTCCGGATCGCAACTTTGGGTCTGATCTGGATCTGAACCGGGATCTAATTCGGAACTGAACTGGAGTTGGAGTTGGAGATCTTAAAGCTTGGTGCTCCTGCCTTCTTGATGGCTTTCTCCTTTTCCTGTTCCCTGATCCTTGATCCTTGATCCTTGATCTTTTGCTCTCCAACTCTCATGCCGGCTACTCTCTATGGTCTGTCGGACATTCACCGAGTCTGCGAAATGCCCTGATGGTCTGTAGACTGCTCTGAAGGTCTGTAGACTGCTCTGATGGTCTGTCTGGCTGCCTCGTCTTGACCATCGGTCTTCAGGGGATTGCCCCATGACTGTGGGGACTGCGGTCACCGCCCTGCCTCCCATAGTTACACACCGGGCACATTTCACCGGGATCCTCCCTGTTATAATCCCCTGCAGAGGGGGAGAGCCCAGTTGGGAGCGCTCCAGTGGGGGAGCGCAAGGGAAGTGTCCCAGTGGGGGTGGAGAACCCCAGTGGGGGAGAGCCCGGCACTGTCACGGTTCCACCATGGCTGCCCTGATGCTGTCGTCGCTGTCCTTCTTTGCTATGACACAGGGCCA
>CALGGD010000377.1 GCA_937916185.1 uncultured Oxalobacter sp.
CGCCTGGAAGCAATGGTCCGCCCCCAGCTGGAAAAACTGGGTGTTGACCTTGCATCAGGGCCTGCATTGCAGGAGGTCATCGGCTTGATGAAAGACCGTGCTTCGACGGTCAATGAACTGGCTTCTTCGTGCCTGATTTTCTATGGTGATCCAGATCCGGATCCTGAGGTGCTCAAGGAGCACCTGACCGATGCCTCCCGCGAGGCCCTGAAGGAATATGCTGCGAATATTGAGACCATTGACTGGAACCGTGATGCGCTTAAAGCCATGATGAAAGGCATCCTGAAACAGCGCAAGATGAAGATGCCCCAGGTGGCGATGCCGTTGCGCCTGCTGTTGACGGGGGAACTGCATACGCCATCCATTGATGCGGTTGTCTGCCTTTTTGGGCGTGAAACGGTCCTTTCCCGCTTGAAGGGCCTGTAACGCAGGTTGCCGTCTATTAATGGAGGCGGGAAGTCCTGTGGTGGCTGCAGCAGGACTTTTCTGTTTCCAGAATAGGCATGGCAGGAATCTCCCGGAAGTTCCGGCGGATTGGAAAAGGGATGGTTGCCAGACAGTCCAGGTGTCATGGCTGCCCCTGTTGCCGTCAGGTGTTTTTTGTGTTTTCCTGATTTATTTCTTGCAGAGGGCTTGGGTGCGCTGTTATAATCATCTTCTTCGCTAGGGGGTATAGCTCAGATGGGAGAGCGCTTGCATGGCATGCAAGAGGTCAGCGGTTCGATCCCGCTTACCTCCACCAGAAGGCTGGAATTGTGTCCCCATCGTCTAGAGGCCCAGGACACCACCCTTTCACGGTGGGAACAGCGGTTCGAATCCGCTTGGGGATGCCAGAGACGTTTGAGAGAATCCCAACAGGGATTTTTTTTTGCCCGTTTTCCCTGGAAGTGTTTCAGGAGGGCTTCCTTGATGGATAGCGACGATGCCGGATATTGCCAGACAGAACCCACACAGGCTCAGCGCCGACAGCAAGCGGCTGGCAGCCTTGGCGATGGAGATGTTCTATGCTTCCAGTTTCACCGAAAGCGAGTATGCCAGGCTGCGCCTTCAGGAATTGGCCGCTTCATTGATCGAGCGTGACCGTCAGGCAGTACTCAGCCAGGCAGGTGAGTATCTGTTCAATACCGACATGGAAGCCTACAACTGCCTGCTGGAAGTCATTGAATCTTACTGTGAGTCTGCAGTTGTTGACGAGAACCACCAGCGGTCCCAGTTCCTGCTGGTGGCGGTTCCATTGCTTGTCTGGACACGCTATACCATTCCATCCGGTGGGTTGGATGCTTCCATCTACCAGGCGCTTCAAGAGCATTTCCGCCGTATCATGTTGGCGGAAGGTGTCCGGCTGAGCCTGTCTCCCGTACTTTATGCTGTTGACCGGATGCCGATGGAACCGGTTGACGTGTACAAGGCTTCCAGGCAGTTCATTGAATCCCTCAAGACAGGGGAACCCTGTATCCTGTCTTCTAAACAGGAGACGGTGCCTTTCATGGCGGATGGCCGTTATCTGTTGGCCGGCGTTATGGCGGACGAGGGGCGTCCGGTTTTCAGTTGGCAGGAAGATCCGGATCCCATCGGTCTTGAAGCCCGGAAGGACAGGGCACTGCTACTTTGGAAACAGGCGGCGATGCCATTGATGACGCAGGTGCTGCCTGGTTGCCATCTGGATTTCCTGCTGCCGGGCGGTTTTTTCAATACCTGCCGGAAAACAGACCAGGAAATCCGTCCGGCAACTGTCCGTGCCGCCGTCCAGTATCTTGAGGGGGCATTGGGGATCCCCGCACAGGCGCTGGGGGCTGTCATCGGCGGTTTTGGCAAGGACAGCATCGGCATCCAGGTCGAGGAATACCGTATCAGTTTCTACAATCCAAGGGACAGGAAGATTGTCTATGGCATCGTCTGGCCGATTTATGGGGTTGAGGAAATCGATGGCTTGAGTATACCGGTCCTTCTGGAAAACCATCCCGCCTCGACAAAGGCAAAGGGTGGGGCACAGCTGCTCGCTATTTTCGGACTGCTCCGTCAGCTGGGGGTCAGTTTTGAGAAGACGCCGGTTGAGCGTTTTATCCTGGAATACTGCGAGGATTGTGGCGCACCGCTTTTTGTGGATACCCAGGGGGAACTGGTCCACGCCGAGATGCCTGAAGATGCCAAAAAGGACTTCAGGCTGCACTGAGGGTGTCTTTTGCCAGGTCGGTCAGCCTGCCCGCCAGATACCGGACTTGCCTCCCTTTTTCTCAAGCAGGCGGATATCTGAGATGACCATGCCACGGTCGATGGCTTTCAGCATGTCGTAAACCGTCAGCAGGCCAATCTGCACGGCGGTCAGCGCTTCCATTTCAACACCGGTCTTTCCAACCGTCTCTGTCTGTGCGCGGCATTCGAGGCAACCGTCATTGACAATGAAATCCACGGCGATGCGGGTCAGGGGGACAGGATGGCATAAAGGGATGAGGTCGGCTGTCTTTTTGGCACCCATGATGGCGGCGACCCTTGCTACGCCCAGTACATCTCCTTTATCGGCTTCACGGTTCACAATCACAGCCAGCGTTTCAGGACGCATATGGATGGTTCCCGAAGCGGTTGCAATGCGGCGGGTATCCTGTTTCCAGGCGACATCCACCATATGCGCCTGACCAGACCCATCGAAATGCGGCAGGGCAGGCGCATCGTTTGAAGTGGAATTGTAAGCAGACATAAATAGGACATTGAAAAAGACAATAAAGAGGTATCATAACATTATGAAAGGAAACCGTACCCCATGCCGGAAAAAAGCCCTGTCCAGCCTGTCTGCCTCTTTCAGACGGCTGGTTGTGCCGCTGCTTGCCGTGTTCTGCCTGCAGTTGCCCATGCATGCCCATGCACAGGCAAACAGTGTGCCCAGTATCGGGGATGATGCGCGTGCCGCACTGACACCTATCCAGGAATACAAGCTGGGCAGGTATATCATGATCCAGATTGAGCAGGATCCTGCTTATGTCAAGGATGATGTGCTGAATGAATACCTGTTTGTCCTGGGCAATAAGCTCATTGCCGCTGACCCGGCGATCCGTGGCGAGCTGGTCAATGATTTCACCTTTTTCGGTGTCAAGGACCGGACACTCAATGCTTTTGCCTTGCCCGGCGGTTTTATCGGTGTCCATACCGGATTGATCCTGGCGACCGAGA
>CALGGD010000378.1 GCA_937916185.1 uncultured Oxalobacter sp.
CTTTGACCCCGGTGGTGCTGGCGTAGGAGCCCTCCGCCAGCACCACCGGGGTCAAAGGCAGGGTCCTGGCCTCCGCCAGGGCCATCGCGTGGCAGTCAAAGGGCTGATACACCGGCTCCCGTCCGGCGCGAAGGGGCTTCAAAACCTGGTCCAGGAACCGCTCATGGTCCACATTCTCTCCCGGCGCGGCATAGCGCTGGGGCGTACGCTGCTCCGGGCGCAGGAAAAAGTCGTCCAGATGGACCACGCTCCAGCCGAACTCGGCCCCCCAGCGGTTGGCCAGGGTGGTTTTCCCGGCACCCAGGAAACCGGTGATAATCGTAACAGGAATCAGCCCAGGCATTGCTTCAGCCATTGCACACCTTCATCAGAAAAAAAGAAAAAAAAGAAAACACGCCTGCATCAGAAGCAGGCAGGAAAATCCAATCCGGGGAAAACCCACGGAACAATCCAATAGTATCGCAGTCCACACCGATAAAATCAAATACCATCAGTCCAATATCCCTTTGAAACAGCCTAAAATATCCGCTGTCCTGAAATCATTGGATTGATGGCATTCAAACACCCTGGGAGCATCAATGGCAGAAACCGTCATGACACGCGGCACACCGTGGAAGGTCATCCTGACCTTTGCACTGCCCATGATGGCTGCCAGCCTGCTCCAGCAGCTCTACAACACCGCCGATACCCTGATTATCGGCAATTTTGAATCTGAACAGGCGCTGGCGGCTGTTGGGGCATGTGCCTACTTGACAGGGCTTTTTGTCGGCATTGCGATGGCGCTGGCATTGGGGGCAGGCATCTGCGTCTCACAGGCATACGGTGCCAAAGATTATCCAAAGGCACAGCAGTTCGCTGGTGCCGGCAGCCTGCTTGTCATCCTGATCGGTTTTGTGATGGCAGTCACCGCATTCTGCCTCAGCCGTCCGTTGCTTGAGCATCTGATTGCTGTGCCAGACGAAATCCTGGAAGATGCCGTCCTGTATGCCCATATCTACGCTGTCGGCATCTTCTTCCAGTTCGGGTACTGCGCCTTTTCCTCACAGCTGCGGGCAATCGGTGACAGCAAGACCACCATGTACATCCTGCTGCTCACCACCATCCTCAACATCCTGTTGGACCTGCTCTTTGTCGCCGGGTTCCATTGGGGCGTGGCAGGCGTTGCCATCGCCACCGTCATCTCCCAATGCTTCTCCTCTGCCTGGGAAAACATCTGAAGGGAAAAACAGGAGAAATGCCGCTGGAATGAGGTGGCAACCGGTTCAGGAAAAGCCATTAACCTAGGAAACGTGTATTTTTTGATATTTCTTAACCTTGGAAATGTGTAAATCTGATATAAAATTATCCTTGGAAATGTGGGTTCGCCTAAAAAGGACATCAAATGGAACTGAAGCGTAAGATTTATGACAGGCTGTTGGCATGGAAGGAACAGCGTCAAGGCAAGACGGCCCTTCTGATTGAGGGAGCCCGGCGCATCGGTAAGAGCCATATTGCTGAGCGGTTTGGCAGGAACGAATACAAGTCCTATCTGCTGGTCGATTTTTCCAGGATCACCCGTCAGGTGCTTGCTGTATTTGAGGAAGACATCATGGATCTGGATGTCTTTTTCCTGAAACTGTCTGTCGCGTATGGTGTCCAGCTGCACCGCAGGGAATCCCTGGTGATCTTTGATGAGGTACAGATGTATCCTCCCGCCCGTCAGCTCATCAAGCACCTGGTGGCTGACGGCCGTTATGACTACATCGAGACAGGTTCGCTGATTACACTCAAGAAAAACGTAGAGGACATCGTCATTCCCTCCGAAGAAGAGCGTGTATCCATGCATCCACTGGATTTCGAGGAATTCCTTTGGGCGGTGGGGGATACAGTGACAATGCCATACATCCAGACCTGCTATGGGAAAAGGATGCCTTTGGGACAGGCAGTCCACCGGAAAGTTATGACGGCTTTCAGGACCTATATGATTGTCGGTGGCATGCCACAGGTTGTACTCGCTTATCTTGCAGATAAGGATTTCGGTGAGGCGGACCAGGTAAAACGCCAGATACTGACTTTGTACCGGGCAGACATCACCAAGTTTGCTTCCCGCTATGAGAGCCGTGTCAACGCCATTTTTGACGGAATCCCTTCCCAGCTGTCACGCCATGAAAAGAAATTCCGTATAGCTTCTTTGGAAAAGAAACTGCGGTTCCGTGATTATGAGGATGCTTTCATGTGGCTGAGTGATGCCAGGATCGTCAACCTGTGTTTCAACGCCTCCGATCCCGATGTGGCACTTTCCCTGAGCTTGGACCAGAACACCCTGAAATGCTATATGGCAGACCCTGGGCTGCTTGTCGGTATGGCATTGAGCAGCGGCATGGCAACCAGCCATGACCTCTACAGGGCGCTGTTGCTTGACCGGCTTCATGTCAATGAAGGGATGTTCATGGAAAACATGGTTGCGCAGATGCTGAAGTCAACAGGGCATGACCTGTATTTCTATACCGCCTATGACAAAGTGGCAGCAGCCAACCGGATGGAGATTGATTTCCTGATTGTCCAGGGTAGGCACATCTGTCCTATCGAGGTCAAGTCCGGTGGACGCCTGACGCATATCTCATTAGACAAGTTTTCCGCAAAATTCGGCAGGAAATTGGGGGAGAAATTCATCCTTTCAGACAGGGATCTCAAGGTCAAGGATGGTATCACCTGCCTGCCGCTTTATATGGCAGGGTTGCTTTAAAGCAGTTTCTTCCAATCCTGAACCCAGGTATCGGACGTTGTTTAGGAACCGGTTTCCGTAACTGCTTGGCAGCCAACCTGCCATCTCTGAAAACACCGGTCATCATCCGGAAGGGCGTCCCTCATAATCCAACCGCCCGATCAGCTTCATCACCAGCCGTGGGCAAGGGTTCCTCGCATGTTCCAGGTTATGCGCATAACGCAGCGTCGTCTCAATCATCCGGTGGCGGGCGAACTGCTGTACCT
>CALGGD010000379.1 GCA_937916185.1 uncultured Oxalobacter sp.
ATAAGAACGGCCGTTTTTTTGCACAGATGCTGTTTTTAACCATCTGTTCACACCATAGCGGTCTGATTGATTGCCTCAAGCTGGACGGATTCAACAGTTTCAAATACCGGCAGGAAAAAGATGATGCACTGACCCACCGCAACGAAAGCATCACGTCCATGGATAATGCAATCCGGGACATATTGGAGAAGCTGGACGATATCGCAATCCTCAAGGAACTTGCAGATGCCTGCCGCAAAATCAAGGCACAGGAACGCCAATATCTGGAAAAAATCACCGATTTTCCCTCAGGTGCAGGAAACGCCCGGAATGATTACGCGAACGCCGCATATTTCAAGATTGGACTGCTCCTGAGATTCCTGTTCAGTTGCCTGCTTGATGCAGACCGCATTGACAGTGCGGCATTCGAAGACGACGGATACCGGCTTTTAAGGTCATGTCTTGCTGCACCTGATTGGCAACAGCTTATTGACCGGCTTGAATCAAGGCTCAGCAGTTTCAAGGTAAAGACGCGGATTGATGAGACAAGGCGGCAGATTTCTGATGACTGCCTGAACAGGGCAGATTCCCCTTCAGGCATCTACACACTCACTGTTCCAACAGGAGGTGGAAAAACACTGTCGAGCCTCCGCTTTGCCCTGCACCATGCAAAAACCCATAATCTAGACAGGATTGTCTACATCATCCCCTACACCTCAATCATTGAGCAGAATGCTGAAGTGGTACGAAAAATCCTTGAGACAGATGGGGAATCAGGAAGCATTGTCCTTGAACACCATTCCAATATTGAGCCGGAGCGGGAAACATGGCAAAGCAAACTCCTTTCCGCAAACTGGGAAACGCCCATCGTCTTTACAACAATGGTCCAGTTCTTGGAAACTTTCTTCAAAGGCGGAACATCTTCGGCAAGAAGGATGCACAACCTTGCCAATGCAGTCCTTATCTTTGATGAAATCCAGACACTCCCCATACGATGTGTCCACATGTTCTGCCATGCATTGAACTTCCTGTCTGAACAATGCGGGACGACTTCTGTGCTTTGTACGGCAACCCAACCCCTGTTGAACAATGTCTCTTCTCCTGCCAAGGGGCAGGTCCGTCTTCAGAAACAACCAGAACTCATGTCAGACATGGCAACCCTGTTCGACAACCTGAAAAGGGTTCAGTTTATACAGCATATCGACACACCAATGACATTGGAAGAAGTCAGCGGACTGGCATTTGAAGAACAGGGAAAAAACGGCAACTGCCTGATTATTGTCAACACAAAAAACACCGCAACTAAGCTGTACAACGCCTTGGCGGAAAAAGGCGTAGAAAACCTTTTCCATCTCAGTACCGCCATGTGCCCTGCGCACAGGATAGAAATCCTTGACAGCGTAAAGAAGCTACTGGCAGACAATGAACGTGTCGTACTTGTCAGCACCCAGTTGATTGAATGCGGTGTCGATATCAGCTTCAGGAGCGTCATCCGCCTTGCAGCAGGACTGGACTCAATCCTGCAGTCAGCCGGCCGCTGCAACAGGAACATGGAACTCGACAGCGGAACTGTCCATGTCGTCCGGCTGGTAGAAGGCGCGGAACAGATTGGGCTCCTTGAAGACATCAAGAGAGGCAGGGATGTCTATCTGCAGGTGGCAGGTGAATTCAGGGAACAGCTGTCCAAAGGGGAACTAGACCTGACCGCACCGGAAATCATCCAACGATATTTTGAAATATCCTTCTACCGTTGTGACGCCCAGATGGGGTATCCATTCGAACATAAACTTACAGGCATAAAAGGACTGCTTATCAACCTGCTCGGTATGAACAGAAGCAATATTGGAGCAGGGAAAAATATGCTGAATCAGTCCTTTGCAACAGCAGCGCAGCTTTTTGAGGCAATAGATGCAGAAACAGAGGGCATTCTGGTACCTTACGGGGAAGGGGCAGGAATCATTGCAGAATTATCGACCCTGTCGAAATACAGCAATGACCATCAAGCACTTGCGGTAAAACGGAAACTGCTCAAGAAGGCCCAGAGATTTTCCGTCAACCTCTATCCAGACTTCATCGAAAAAAGGCTTAAGGATGCTGTCATAACTATTGAGGATATTGGTGTCAGATATCTCAGGGAGACACATTACAGCCAGAAAACCGGTGTAACAGCTGATGGAACTGGTGAAATGGCATTTTTAAATTTTTAGACTCAGAAAAGGCCGCCTATGGCAAACAACACTATCACCTTTCAGGTCTCCGGGCGCTATGCCCTCTTCACCGACCCTGTAACCCGGGTTGGTGGTGAGAAAGCGTCTTACCATGTGCCGACATATGAGGCCTTGAAAGGCATCGTCAAGTCAATCTATTGGAAACCGACGCTGATCTGGCATATCAAGCGAGTCCGGATCATGAAACCGTTTCGCACCCAGGCAAAAGGCGTCAAGCCTATTTCTTACGAAAAATCCGGCAATACATTGGCCTACTATTCTTACTTGGCGGATGTCTGCTATCAGGTCGAGGCATTATTTGAATGGAACATACACCGCTCTGAATTGGCAAAAGACCGGATTGACGGGAAGCATTATGAAATAGCCAAACGCATGGTTGTAAAAGGTGGAAGACAGGATATTTTCCTTGGTACACGCGAATGCCCCGGCTATGTCGAGCCCTGTGTTTTCGGCGAGGGCAAAGGGGTTTTCGACAGCTTGGATGAGTTGGATATGGGGCTGATGTTTCATGGATTCGACTATCCCGACGAGACAGGAGTCAATTTCCTCAAAGCCCGCTTCTGGCGACCAGTTATGAAAAAGGGAATCATCGAATTCATACGTCCTGATGCCTGCCCCATTGTCAAGGACATCCATCCGATGACACCAAAAACATTCAATATAGGGCAGAACCTCAAGGATGCACGAAAGGAGGAAGTCTGATGAGCTGGTTCCAACGACTTTATGAGACATACGACACCATCAGGCAAAGTCCTTATCCTGCGGAAGAAAACCGGCCATTGCTGCCGCTGAGCCATACAAGCCAACAGGCTCATATCACTGTCACGATTGACAGTCAGGGGAATTTCAGGCGTGCAGAGATACTGAAACAGGCACTTGTCATTCCAGTGACTGAAAACTCGGCAGGGAGAACCAGTGGAAAAGTTGCCCATCCATTGATAGATAAAATCAAATACTGTGCCAAAGACTATGCAGACTTTGGCGGGGAAAACCTGTTCCAGCTTTACAGTGATGAGCTGGGAGCATGGGTCAAATCACTATATACCCATCCAATGGCAGAAGCTGTGTACAGCTACGTCCAGAAAGGAACGCTCGTCGCTGACCTTGTCAATGCAGGGATCTGCATCCTTGATGACAGTGGGAAACTGAAAACAATGCTCAAAGAGGGAGAAACAACGCCAGAACTGTTCAGGCTCTTGACCTCGGCAAAATCCAAGACCGATAAAACAGTCAGGCTGTTTGACCAAGGAAATCTGCTGGTTGCATGGCAGGTTGAAATGCTAGGCGAAAACGAATCAAGGACATGGGAAAACACTTCGTTGCGGGAAAAATGGGGCATATATGACACAACCAAGCCCACTTCACAGGGCAAGTGCATGATAACCGGTAAGACCATGCGTCTTGCCCAACAGCATCCAAGGAATATACGTCGACCAGGCGATGGGGCAAAACTTGTTTCGGCAAACGACACGTCAGGCTTCACTTTCCGTGGACGTTTCACCGATGCAGGACAAGCCTGCACCATTGGCTATGAGACCAGCCAAAAAGCACATCACGCACTGCGCTGGCTGATAAACCGGCAGGGATTCAGGACTGGTGACCAAGTCCAAGTTGTTGTTGCATGGACTCTCAAGGGGATTGATGTTCCCCAGCCATTGGATGATGACTGGCTTCTTGATGGTGACGGAATGGATTTTGGGCTTGTTGACCATCCTGAAACCACTGTCCAACAGACAGTACCAGACCATACAAAAGACCTTGGGCAGACCTTTGCCAGGAAACTCCGGAATGCGATGACGGGTTACAGTGCCCGCCTCGGCGCAAACGACACAGTTGCCGTGTTAGGGCTTGACGCAGCGACATCTGGCCGACTGGCGGTGACCTTTTACAGGGAACAGTTCTGGCAAGAGTATCAGGCAACACTGGAGCAGTGGCAGAAAGATATGGCATGGATGATACGCCAGACAAGGGAAGTGCCTGATGGCGGGAAAAAGAAAACAGAGGTTTTCTGGCAGTACAAGGCACCAACGCCACTTGAGATTGCCAATGCCGCTTATGGCCGCCGCCTGGACGACAGCCTTAAGAAGAACACTGTTGAGAGACTGCTGGCATGCATTACCGACAATCGGCAGATACCTTTTGACTTGGTCCAGTCCTGCATCAACCGGGCGGCAAGACGTGCCGGTTTGGAAAACTGGGATTGGCAGACCACCCTTGGCATTGCCTGTGCCCTGTTTAAAGGCTACAGCATAAGGAATCCAGATAAAGACAGAAGAAAGGAATATACGATGGGGCTTGATGAAACCAACAAATCGCGTGACTACCTGTTCGGCAGGCTGCTTGCTATCGCGGAACGGATAGAAGAAATCGCCTTGAATGCACGGGGAGAAAAAAGACCGACCAATGCTGAACGCCTGATGCAGAGATTCGCAGATGCACCTTACCAGACTTGGAGACAGCTGGAAATGTCCCTGCAACCTTACAGACAGGGACTGAAACAGTCGCGTGGCGGATTCATCCATAACATGGATACCCTGCTGGACAATGTCCTCCAGTCATTCAGTCCCGATGAATTCATTGAAAACAAACGGTTAAGCGGCGAGTTCCTGTTGGGCTACCACTGCCAGCGCTTTACCTTCCGGAATCAAAAAGAATCTGAATCCACGACTTCTTTTGAAGGAGAAAACAAATGAGCACATTACAAAACAAAATTGATTTTGCGGTCATCCTGACCGTCAATCATGCAAATCCCAATGGTGATCCCCTCAATGGCAACCGCCCACGCACCGACTACAGTGGATACGGCGAAATCACTGATGTCTGCCTCAAACGCAAACTCCGGGACAGGCTTCAGGAAAGCGGACAGAATATTTTCGTCCAGTCCGATGAAAAGAAACAGGATGGCATGACTTCCCTGAAAAACCGGGCAGAATCGGATACCTTTGGTCTTGGGAAAAACGCTTTTGGGAAAAAAGCCGATAAAGATGAGACCGCAAAGAAAGCTTGCCAGAAATGGTTCGATGTCCGTGCGTTCGGCCAGCTCTTTGCCTTCGGCGGGGATGATGCAGGTGTCTCCATCGGCGTTCGGGGACCAGTATCCATCCAGTCGGCTTTCAGCATTGAACCCGTTTCAATCACATCCACACAGATTACAAAAAGTGTGAACGGTGCTGGCGATGGCTCAAAAAGGTCTTCCGATACCATGGGTATGAAACACCGTGTGGACCAAGGCGTCTATGTCTTTTATGGCAGCATGAATCCCCAATTGGCAGAGAAAACCGGTTTCAGCGATGATGATGCAGAAACACTCAAACAGCTGTTGCCCAGACTGTTTGAGAATGACGCTTCCTCTGCAAGGCCTGAAGGCAGCATGGCAGTCTCAAAAGTATTCTGGTGGAAACATAACAGCAGGTCTGGGCAATATTCTTCAGCAAGGGTACACCGTAGCCTGACAGTGAATCCTGACGGAACATATGCTGTGGATGAGGCGGCAACGCCAGGGCTTACTGTGGAAGTCATTGAGGGCTTTTAATCATGCCGTTTGATGAAGGTATTCTTATCCCAATCTCAGCCTTGCAGCATTATCAATTTTGTCCTCGTCAATGCGCATTGATTCATTTGGACCAGATTTGGGAGGAGAATACTTTCACAGCAGAGGGGCGCATTATGCACAAACGCGCCCATTCAGGAAAGGTTGAAAAAAGGAATAATGTTCGGACAATGTCATCTCTTCATCTCCGTTCCAACAAATACGGACTTGTTGGCATTGCTGATATAGTTGAATTCCACAGAATCAATGATATTTGGTATCCATATCCTGTCGAATACAAGCGTGGAAAATCAAAGGTGACGGACGAAGACAGAATACAGCTTTGCGCCCAAGCCTTATGTTTAGAAGAAATGCTGAACATCCAAGTCACAGAAGGAGCTTTGTATTATGGACAAACAAATCGCAGAGAATCTGTTTTCTTTAGTGAAGAACTACTCAGAAAGACTCTCGCCGTCATTTCAAAAATTCAAGAACTATTTGCAAAAGGTCAGCGACCTCAGGCAATCCGAGGCAAACATTGTAAAAACTGTTCTTTAGCTGAGTATTGTATGCCATGGAATTCATCTGAGAAAGTCCGTTCTTATCTCAGTAAATTGTTTGAAGAAATATGAAGCAATACCAAAACACGCTTTATATAACAACACAGGGCGCCTACCTCTCAAAAGATGGGGAATGCATTGCCATACATCATGATGGAAATCTAAAAGGAAAAATTCCTAGTCATACATTAGGGGGGCTTGTTCTGTTTGGTAGGATTTCCTGTAGCCCATTTTTACTAGGTCATTGTGCAGAAAAAGGAATTACAATTTCTTGGCTAACAGAAAACGGTCGCTTTCTTGCGGCAATGAATGGACCAGTCACAGGTAATGTCTTGTTAAGAACAGAACAATATAAGCAATCCAATGATTTACAGCGATGTGCAAGCATTGCAAAATCCATCTGTATTGGAAAGATATATAACAGTCGAGTGATTCTGCAACGAACTGCCCGAAGTCATCCTTCTCCAATTTTGAAAAATGCCTGTTTTTCATTGGGACAATCATTAATACAATTAAAGAACGAATTGCCACTAGATACCATTAGGGGTATTGAAGGAAAAGCTGCACAAATTTATTTTGGCGTTTTTCAACATCTATTACACGATAAAAATAGTGATTTCATTTTCAAGTCAAGGAGTCGAAGACCTCCACTTGATGAAGTTAATTGCCTTCTTTCGTTTTGCTATACGCTATTAACTCATGACATACGTGGAGCATTAGAATCGGTTGGATTGGATCCCGCTGTTGGTTATCTACATAGACTTAGACCTGGTCGTCCTGCTCTTGCACTAGATTTGATTGAAGAATTCCGTGCATATATTGCTGATAGGCTCGTATGTACATTGATAAATCGTGGACAAGTGAAAAAAAATCAGTTTAGGAAGACAGAAAGTGGTGCAGTCATTATGCGGGAAGATTTATTGAAATTTATTCTACAGGAATGGCAAAAACGGAAACAGGAAACCATTATCCATCCATTCCTTAATGAAAAAATGCCAATTAACCTTATTTTTCATACACAAGCTAGATTGTTAGCTGCAACAATAAGAGGAGACTATGACCAATATCCTCCATTTACCGTGCGTTAAGTTATGATGGTATTAGTCAGTTATGATGTTAGGATTGATAATCCTGCAGGAGAAAAACGCTTACGAAGAATCTCCAAATTATGTAGCAATTGGGGACAACGGGTTCAATATTCTGTTTTTGAATGCCTGATTGAACCTGCCCAATGGGTTCTTCTAAAGCAAGAACTGATTTCTTCTATTAATCAAGAAAAGGACAGTCTTCGGTTTTATTATTTAGGAAACAATTGGAAAAAGAGATTTGAACATGTCGGAGCCAAGGAAGTTTTAGATCCAGAAGGAACTTTGATTTTTTGAGAGAACGTAAGATTCCCCAGCGAGAATCGATAACTTACATTACTGCCCTCTATCATGCTCGAAACTCTAATTCATTGATTATTATGATAATTTATTGATATGTTTTACCATTCTAAGCGAATACGAGTAAGATTTAGAGAGATTCTCGATTATTCGCCTAGAAGTAGCGTTTTTATTTGGTTCCTACGGGAGCCGTCGCACCCCTCGCGGGTGCGTGGATTGAAACGGTTATGCCATGGGGGGAGCGGCAGCGTTTTTCCGTCGCACCCCTCGCGGGTGCGTGGATTGAAACGTTCAGGGTTGCAAGTTTGGAGGAGACGATACTGGTCGCACCCCTCGCGGGTGCGTGGATTGAAACATATGACAAGGATGGATGGCTGAAGGACTGGTCAGGTCGCACCCCTCGCGGGTGCGTGGATTGAAACGAATGCACCGTCATCCGTGGGCAGGTCAATGATGGTCGCACCCCTCGCGGGTGCGTGGATTGAAACCTTTTTCCTGCGGGAGATGGATGGACGGCAATACGTCGCACCCCTCGCGGGTGCGTGGATTGAAACTTGCCATTGAATTCAATCCAAGCACCACTCTGGTGTCGCACCCCTCGCGGGTGCGTGGATTGAAACATCCATGTGGGTACATACCTTTGCATCAGCTAAAGTCGCACCCCTCGCGGGTGCGTGGATTGAAACAATGCGGGAATCTTCAACCATGTTCAGCATCTGAGGTCGCACCCCTCGCGGGTGCGTGGATTGAAACAACGCCTGTCCACCCTCTCAGGCGGCGCTGTCGGGTCGCACCCCTCGCGGGTGCGTGGATTGAAACTGATGATGCTGCATCAGACCTGAACAAAGCGGGCGTCGCACCCCTCGCGGGTGCGTGGATTGAAACACGTCTAAGGACAAGAAGACGGTGACGGTGAAGGGTCGCACCCCTCGCGGGTGCGTGGATTGAAACCAGCAGCAGGCTATGAATATGTTTGAAGGCGGTCGTCGCACCCCTCGCGGGTGCGTGGATTGAAACATCTGGTCTTCTGCTGTCTGTGCATAACTGCCGCCGTCGCACCCCTCGCGGGTGCGTGGATTGAAACACGTCAACATACTGTTTCGTCACACCGGCAACAAGCGTCGCACCCCTCGCGGGTGCGTGGATTGAAACTATCAAGCCTTCGGGGATGTTCAAGGTGGATGTCGTCGCACCCCTCGCGGGTGCGTGGATTGAAACTTGAGGTAGTGTGTGGAAATCCAGTTCTGATGGAGTCGCACCCCTCGCGGGTGCGTGGATTGAAACTTTATAGAACAGTTGTTGTTAAATTCTTGCATCGTCGCACCCCTCGCGGGTGCGTGGATTGAAACTGTCCTGAATGCGGGGCGGAAACGCCGAGGCGTAAGTCGCACCCCTCGCGGGTGCGTGGATTGAAACCGAAGCAAGTTGACAAGCATGAACGGGTTATTGCGTCGCACCCCTCGCGGGTGCGTGGATTGAAACACAGTGTTGACATTTTTTATTGTTGCTTTTGGGTGTCGCACC
>CALGGD010000380.1 GCA_937916185.1 uncultured Oxalobacter sp.
CCCTGATAGCGGTGACACTGCCTAACCCGCGCAAATTCTCAAGCAAGAACCCGTCTGACTACATGCTGAAACGGCAGAGGCGCATCAGTCACGACATCAGTTTCGTCAATTGGAAGAAAGAACAGAATACAGACAAATGACACAGCCAGAATTTCTCAACGACCTTAACGAGTCACAGTGTGATGCGGTGACACACACTGACGGTCCCTCTCTGGTCATAGCCGGAGCGGGCTCAGGCAAGACGCGCGTATTGACATACAAGATAGCCTATCTGCTCACCTTAGCGATGAAAGCGGTCAGTTGATCCTTTCTGAATACCGGAAACTGTTCAGTTCCCGTACCCGGTTTGTGTCGATCGCCCATGTATCCAATGCATTGGGGACCATTACACCGGTTGCAGAACTGGCGCAGACCGCCCATCAGCATGGTGTCCGCATCCTGATTGATGGCGCCCAGTCAGCTTCCCATATCCCCGTGGATGTCCAGGCGCTTGATGTCGATTTCTTTGTCTTTTCCGGGCATAAGATTTTCGGACCGACCGGTATCGGGGCTGTTTACGGCAAGGCGGATGCCTTGGAAGAGGCACTGCCTTATCAGGGTGGCGGCAATATGATTGCCGATGTCACTTTTGAGCGGACGCTTTATCAGCCTGCGCCAGCGAAGTTCGAAGCGGGTACCGGCAACATTGCCGATGCTGTGGGACTGGGGGCTGCGTTGGATTATGTCAACCGTATCGGTATCCAGAACATCAACCGGTATGAGCATGACCTGCTGCAGTATGCCATCAAGGAACTTGACCGTATTCCTGGGCTTCATCTCATCGGAAGGGCAAGGGAAAAGACAAGTGTGCTTTCCTTCGTGCTGGACGGTTATGATGTTCCTGAAATCGGACAGCATCTCAGCCAGCATGGCATCGCCGTGCGGGCAGGGCATCACTGCGCCCAGCCAATCCTGCGCCATTATGGACTTGAGGCGACGGTGCGGCCTTCGTTGGCGTTTTACAACACGCCTGAAGAAATCGAGTATCTGGTCAAGGTGATACGTAAACTGCGTTGATAAGAAGGACTGTGGAACCGGCTCTTCAGCCAGAGCCGGTTCCACAGGTGAATTTCACTGGAGTATGGATATGGATGGAGACAGTCTGCAGAAACAGCAGGCGCTTTCAGCCCTGAAGACGGATTTTGCATCCGTGACATCGAATGGATTGTGGAATCATGTCGTCAGGCCTGAACGCGATGCACTGATTGATATTGTCAAACAGATCCGCCAGCTTTTCTTCCCGCAGCAGCTTTGGACATCAAGCCGTGAGCCGGGGCATTTTGACCTGTTTGCTGAAAAGCTTTTTGTCTCAATCAGCACACAGCTCCGATATGCGCTTCAATTCCTGCCGGAGAATGAGGACCGTTCATGGAAAGACCTGCTGTCGGAGGCGAATCAGCTGACAGCGCAGTTCCTTGATCGGATTCCAGCGATCCGTCTGGAACTGATGACGGATGCACAGGCTGCTTATGAAGGCGACCCTGCAGCATTCAACATTGAGGAGATTGTGCTCTGCTATCCGGGGTTCTTTGCCATCACCGTTTACCGGATTGCCCATGAATTCCATAAACTGAAGGTTCCGCTCATCCCCCGGATGCTGACAGAATATGCGCATGCGGTGACCGGTATTGATATCCATCCTGGCGCAGAGATTGGCAGGGAGTTTTTCATCGATCATGGGACAGGGGTTGTAATCGGTGAGACAACGGTCATCGGCAAACGGGTCAAGATTTATCAAGGGGTGACATTGGGAGCAAAAGTGACACATGGTGGTCTCAAGAACATCAAGCGTCATCCATCCATCAAGGATAATGTCACCATCTATTCAGGTGCCTCCATCCTGGGCGGCGATACCGTCATCGGCGATGGTGTGACGGTTGGCGGGAATGTCTTCCTGACAAAATCCGTGGACTCATCGGCAGGTGTTGTCCGGAAAAGCCAGTAAAAAACCGGAATCCTTTGCTTTCCGTTCAAATTTCCGGAGCAGGGTTGACGTTTTATCCTTATATTCCTATAATCCTCATAGGAATGATAGGAAATAGATAATAATAAAAACGACCATTAATCCAAAATGAATCCTTCTGAGGGCGCATATCTGGCATGTTCTCCATGGCAATGCACCCATATGACGTTGGATTCATCCCCAAGAGGTATCAGTCAGTCTTCATGCCTGAAGTGGTCTTCTGTCAAGCATCATTCTGTTTTTTCAGCAAAGTTGTGGATGTCTTTTTAAAGAGAGGAATATTGAATGAGGAAATACCTCGTGTATTTTGTAT
>CALGGD010000381.1 GCA_937916185.1 uncultured Oxalobacter sp.
ATTAATGCCTATTAAAAGACATAAAAGTAGATTTTGCAATACGTTGTCAATGCAGACGATAAGAAACAGCTTCCTGAAGTTTTTATGTTGCAGAGGGAACGCAGACGGGAACAGGTTTGTCAAAGGAGATTGTCACAATGGCTGAACTTTTAATTCCCCCGCATCCAGGCAGCTTGGTGAAAGAAGCCATCGAAGGTCTTGGGCTGAGCATCAATGCGTTTGCCCGGAAACTGGATGTCTCTCCGGCGACCATCCATCGCATTGTCACCGAGAAATCCGCCATTTCGCCCGAGATGGCAATCCGCCTGTCTATGACCATCGGGCAGTCGGCACGGCTCTGGATGCAGCGGCAGGCGGAATACGACCTGTGGCATGTCAGGGAACAGGGGCATGTTAGAGAACTTCCGTCTCTGGTGTCCTAGTTGAAGCTTTGGAGTGGAGCTGTGAGTTGATGGTTCAGTCAGGTAAGCAGAAACCCAGTGTCATTGCCTTTGAACAGGCCGTGGCAGAAAAGCAGTATTCCAAGGCATTGGAAGAATTGCTGTCGATTCTTGAAAAATTCAACAGTAATAATGGAAGGACAATTGATATCGAATGCAACTATCCAAGCCAGATTAAGGATATGCAGCAAGAGAAGGTTGTCCATTTCTGCACGAGGATGGTACAGGGCATCACCACGCTTTTCTTGGATCCGAAACTGGAGATCCCTTGGAATACGGTTATAGCCTTGCTGAGCCAGCAACGCTGGATCAATATGATTTTTGCCAGTTCTCCCTATGTCAATACAGACCATATCCTGAAGGCATATGCTCAGAATCACAGTGGGGACAAGCAGGGCAAGATCAGCATAACTGGCGACCGCAATGCCTGTGCAAAGTTTTTTATTCTTCTCATTCCTGAATCCAATTTAAAGCCTAATCTGGATGAAGTATGGCGTAATGATCCTGCTTTGTGCGCAAGTCTATGTTTTGCATGGCTTTCTCCAAAATTTATGGGTACTCCTGCTGCGTTCAACAAACGCAAACACCTCCTTCAATGGTTCCCAAAGCATCTCGAACAGATTCAGACATTGAACGGGCTACCTGGCAATATTGCTCATGACCTCTATATGCACTGCAGCTATGACAGTTCGCCCAACAAACACGATATCAAGCGGTCTTTGAACCACGTCATACGTCGGCACATCCTTCAACAGGGGTGGCAGGATCGGGATATCAGTGAAATCGGCACAGTCAACGGCAAGCCTGTCATGGTTGTCCTGCTCGAACATTTCAATGCAGGGCATTCAATCTATCGGACGCATTCCACTTCGATGATGGCGGCACGGACACATTTCCATCTGATTGGTTTCGGGAACGCTGGAATCGATGAGGCTGGGCGTAAAGTTTTTGATGAGTTCCATCAGCTCAAGGCATCCTGCCTTGAGAACATGCAGCAGATAAGGGAAACCTGTGAGAAACACAAGGCTGCTGTTCTCTACATGCCCAGCATCGGGATGGATCTCAACACTATCTTCGTCAGCAATGCACGGTTCGCCCCGATTCAGGCAGTGGCACTAGGCCATCCAGCCACCACCCACTCTGACTTTATCGAATACGTCATCGTTGAGGACGATTATATCGGCGATGAGAAGTGCTTTAGTGAAAAGCTGTTGCGCCTGCCCAAGGATGCGCTGCCTTATGTTCCCAATGCCAAGGCACCAGAATCAGTCGAGTACATCCTCCGAGAGAATCCGGAAACCGTCCAGATTGGCATTGCTGCCACGACTATGAAGCTCAATCCCCATTTCTTGGAGACGCTTTGTGCTATCCGGGACAATGCGAAGGTCAAGGTCTATTTCCATTTCGCATTGGGTAACTCCATCGGCATCATCCATCCTTATGTCACTCGCGTCATCAAAAGTTATCTGGGCGATTCGGCAATCACTTATCCAGTCAGACCATACGCTGAATACATGGAAACCCTGCGGCAATGCGATATGCTCCTCAATCCATTTCCGTTCGGCAATACCAACGGCATCATCGACATGGTCACCCTAGGGCTTGTCGGTGTCTGCAAAACAGGCCCTGAAGTCCATGAACACATCGATGGGGCGCTTTTCAGGCGGTTGGGACTGCCCGAATGGCTCATCGCAGAAACCACCGATGAATACATCAGCCGTGCCATCCGTCTGATTGAAAACCATCAGGAACGCGTAGCAATCAGGCGCAGGATCATCAAGGAAAACAGCCTTAAGAAACTTTTCACAGGAGATCCCTGTCCAATGGGCAGGGTTTTCCTGGAAAAACTGAATGAATGGCTGAAAGAGGCAGACAAGGCAAAAGCATCTAAGAAGAGTCACATTTTTGAACAGAAAACCAATGACAGTCAGATTGATCGAGGTTTTAGGAAGCCTTTCCCTGGACAGATTCTTATGCAGGATATAAGGGACTGATAGACCAATGGCAATGATAAAAAAACAAGGAAAAATGAAAAGATGAACAAGGCATACAAAGTTATTTATAACCATGCACGGCGTATGTGGGTGGTTGTCAGTGAAATCGCCAGCAGTGTGCAGCGTGGGGCAATCAAGACTATTGCAATAGCCAACGTTGTCGGTCAAGTCTTCAGTACGATTAGCCCACTACTCAGGACACCAACACTGACCAAGGGGGTAAGTTCAGCAGCAGTGGCAGGGGTATCACTGTTTATGATAGGTGGAAAAGTTCGGGCAGACAACACCGTCGAGGCAGGTGATAACGTGACCGT
>CALGGD010000382.1 GCA_937916185.1 uncultured Oxalobacter sp.
GGCAGGGTATTGGAGGCGCAGGGGTTCAAGGTCGGCATCATCGCCCAGCCGGACTGGCGGTCGGTTGATGATTTCAAGGCATTGGGGCGTCCCCGCCTGTATTACGGCATCACATCGGGCAATATGGATTCGATGGTGAACCGTTACACCGCAGAGCGCAAGATCCGTTCAGATGATGCCTATACACCAGGCGGTGTGGCAGGGAAACGGCCTGACCGGGCACTGCTGGTCTATGCGCAGCGTGCCAAGGAGGCATATCCAGGTATTCCGGTTGTCGTCGGTTCGATTGAGGCGAGCCTGCGCCGTGTCGCGCATTATGATTATTGGTCAGACAATATCCGCCGTTCAGTGCTGCCGGACTGCAAGGCGGACCTGCTGGTCTATGGCAATGCGGAACGGGCGATGGTCGAACTGTCGCACCGGATGGCATCCGGTGAACCGATCGGTGGTATCCGTGACCTGCGGGGAACTGCCTTTATGATGCCTAAAGGCTGGAAACCGGCTGAGGATTGGGTGGAGATCGACTCTTCGCATCTGGATAAGCCGGGACCTGTCAAACCGCATCCGAATCCTTATTTCCCGGAGATTGAGGCGTGTCAGGCGAAGAAAGCGGCAGACCTGAAAAAGGCTGCTGGGGAGGCGCCTGATAGTGCGGGTCAGAAGGAAAGCGCGAAGGCCGCGAAAGCCGCGAAAGCGCAGCGGGTCAGCCTGCACCGCCGGATGGAAGGCAAGACCGTGGTGCGTCTGCCTTCGTTCGAGCAGGTGAAGGATGATCCAGTGCTGTATGCCCATGCGTCCCGGGTGCTGCATCAGGAGTCGAATCCGGGCAATGCCCGTGCACTGGTGCAGGCGCATGGTGAGCGTGATGTCTGGCTGAATCCGCCGCCATTGCCGCTTTCGATGGCAGAGATGGATGGTGTCTATGGACTGCCTTATGCCCGTGCACCGCATCCTGCCTATGGCGACAAGCGGATTCCTGCATGGGAAATGATCCGTTTCTCGGTGAATATCATGCGGGGCTGTTTTGGAGGATGTACGTTCTGTTCGATCACTGAACATGAAGGGCGCATCATCCAGAGCCGTTCTGAAAATTCAATCATCCGGGAAATCGAAGAAATCCGCGACAAGGTGGATGGGTTCACGGGCTTCATTTCGGACTTGGGCGGTCCAACGGCGAATATGTACCGGTTGGGATGCCGCAATCCGAAGGTACAGGCGGTCTGCCGGCGGCTGTCCTGTGTCTATCCGTCCATCTGCAAGAACCTGAATACAGATCATGGCCCGTTGATCCAGCTTTACCGGCGGGCAAGGGCGGTGCCGGGTATCAAGCGGATTTTCATCGGGTCAGGGGTGCGTTATGACTTGGCGGTGTGCTCGCCGGAATATGTCCGTGAGCTGGTGACCCATCATGTCGGTGGGCTGCTGAAAATCGCACCGGAACATACGGAACCGAATGTGCTGTCGAAGATGATGAAGCCGGGCATCGGCACTTATGACGCATTCAAACGGCTGTTCGATAAGTATTCCCGAGAGGCAGGCAAGGAACAGTACTTGGTACCGTATTTCATTGCGGCGCATCCCGGTGCGACCGATGAAGATATGCTGAACCTTGCGCTTTGGCTCAAGCGGCATGGTTTCCGGCCAGACCAGGTGCAGATATTCATGCCCACCCCGATGGCGCTGGC
>CALGGD010000383.1 GCA_937916185.1 uncultured Oxalobacter sp.
CTGGCAGATTTCCGCTGCCAGATGGACAGGCAAAGTCCCGATGACAATATCACCTGACTGGATTTTTCCTGCATCCAGATGTGTTTCCCAATGGTCAACAGCAATGCCTTGATGCTTTGCCCAGTCGATTGCGCCTTGATGGCGTGAGATGAACCATGTAGCCATTGATGGTCTGTTCCTTTTTCTTTCTGTCAGGAAAAGCATTTTAAGAAAATCCCTAAAAGTCTGGTCAAACCGCAAATTTGCGGTTTTAAGCCCATTCTTTTCTCAGATGGCTGCCGCCGGCAGTCCTGTCCAGAAGATGCCTTCAGGGAGCACGGCTTTACCGATACGGAACTGATGCCCTCTCTGAGGCAGGGGATAGCAACGGATGTCATCTTCTGCGGGATTCATCAGGGGCAGGATTTCATCCAGACAGTATTGAAGGGTTCTTTCACTGCCTTCCAGCAGGAATATGCTGTATTGGATAGGGGTGGCATGTGTTTTCATGGCGCGATGGATGCGGCACAGTCGTTTGGGATTGGCGATGTCATAACCGATGAGGTATTTGTTCATGCTAGGACTCCCGAGCGGTTAAAAGGGCGTTTCTTCAGATTTTTTCTCCGTGATTGCGTCTGCCTGACGGGTTTGCGGAAAGATGATGTCTGTTTTCCTGCGGATGACATCACAGATGTCGCTGATGTTTTCAGTGATGTTCCGGCGGATGCTTTCGATGAAAGGTTCGTAGTTTTTATAGAATGCCGCCCGTCCTGTCTTGCCCATCATGCAGGCATTGCCTGTCTTGGTGAAGTCTTCGGGCCGGAGGATCCGGTCATTGAACAGTTTCAGCCCGAAACGGTCAACGTCTGTCCTGAAGGCTTCCACGAGGTCGCAGGCAAGGGATTCCCTGCCGAAATCGAGTGCATGGTAGAAACCGATGTAAGGATCAAGTCCGGCACCGTGCAGTGCCAGGACGGTTTCCGCATGCAGGAGTGTGTATCCCAGTGAAAGGACAACATTGAAAGGATCACGGGGAGGTTGGCGGTTCCTGCCCGAGAAATGCAGGCTTCCGGGTAGGATGGTTGCAAGACCGGCAAAATATTGGGCGGCTGTGTTTCCTTCCATTCCACGGATGGCAGGGATGTTTTCCTGTTGTCCGATTTTTGACAGTGCTTCCCTGATTCTTGATATACGTTGGGTCAGTTCATAACGAGCAGACAGTTTTTTCTCCCGGAGCTCTTCAAGGAACACAAGCTGTGCATTGATTTTCGATTCGACGATGCATCGGGAGAAGCCTATGCAGAAATCAGGATCCGATGACAGGTGATATTGGGTGACCCGCCTTGCGGCATCGTTATGGGGTTTTGACATCAGGAGACTGACTTTGCCTTTCCTGCCTGACATCAGGACAACGCCTGTCCCGTTTTCTCCCATTTTCCCCAGAAGGTTTGTATGCAGGATGATGTCGCCGCGCAGGAATATCCGCTCAATGGGAGCAAGGGGAATGGTGCCGCATCGCTGGTTGTTCTCATAGAAGGCAATGGCTTGTCCATCCATCTTCAATTCGACATCTTTGCGGTCGATGTATAGGCTGCTCATGTTTTTCTCCTAGATGATGAGGAAGGGGGTTGTTGATTGACGTGATGCTTTCCCGAAGAATCTGGGTTCCTGCCGGGAATCGAGCTGGAAGAAATGGATACGGTCTGTCGATTCATCAATGAGTTGAGAAAGTGATGTTTCAAGGAATATCCGCTCGCTGAAGGTCAGCAGGCATTCATAAAAGGATTTCTGGCCGCTGATTGCGAATCCTTTG
This sequence comes from uncultured Oxalobacter sp., assembly GCA_937916185.1. Classification (GTDB taxonomy): domain Bacteria; phylum Pseudomonadota; class Gammaproteobacteria; order Burkholderiales; family Burkholderiaceae_D; genus Oxalobacter. The sequence continues at coordinate 1,793 of CALGGD010000383.1, forward strand.
ACCAGTTTCAGGGCTTTCCTGAGGCGTTTGGGATCTGAGATGTCGTAACAGACCAGGTACAGTATCCGATTCATGGTTTTCCGCGCTGATTGGATTGACTTCTGCCATTTCTGTTTCTTGCAGTTTATTGAAAAGGTCTGAATCTGGCATGGAACCGCAAATTTGCGGTTTTATCTGTTAGGGGCTTATATGGTGAATAATGCAGTTGTTGCAAATGACGTGTTGTGATTTTCCAGGAATATCAAGAGAGGTTTTGTTATGCTGACGGATGCCCAGACTGTTGAAATGCTTGTTGCTTCTGCTGTCCCTGTCCTTGCGGTTCAGGGTGTTGATTTTTCTGCGCCATCGTGGGTCCGTAAGGTGAAGGAAGGTGACCATCGCAAGGGACCTTGGCATCATATGCGTTGGGAGCTGTTGAGCAGAGAGGATTGGATGCGGCGTGCTCCCTGCCTGTACCTGGTTGTCGGTAAGGATGGCAGGTTGCGTTATGCAGGTATTTCCAGGAACCGGATGAAAGACCGTTGGCGGGTGTCTCCTGCCTATGATGCGGTATCAGGCGAACGCTGTCTTGAAAAAGAACTGTTCCACAGTCAATGCCAGAAATGGCTGGAGCAGGAATGCCGTATGGATGCCGGAGCCTCTTTTGAGGTCAGGTGTTTGCATGGTGATGTCCTGCTGGGATTGCTGAAGCAGTACAGGTCTCCGCTTTCGGGCTTCCTTGAGCTGGGGGATGATTTTGAAGGGATTGCTGCTGCCGTTGAAAGATGGCTCTGCAACCGTTCCGGCAAGACTTACCATCTCTGGAATACAGCGATGACCGGCTGAATCTGTCTGTTTTATTCTATTGATTGAGCGATATGCATAAGAACAAAATCAAGATCCTTCATACTTCGGACTGGCATCTGGGGCATTCCCTTTACAGCACCAGGCGTGAGCAGGAGTTTTCTGCTTTCTTGGATTGGATGGTGGAAACGCTGGTTCCCTGTTGATTCTTGTGGACTTTTTCGATGTTAACTGTTAATATAGACAGTATTAAGAAAAATCGGAAACAGGGCAAGGATTCCAAGTCTGAACAGACAGTCACCGCCATAATCCAGGTGGTTGTCAATCCAGGGCGGCTCATTATGCTGGAAAGCACCATCTGGGGCTACCGTAAAGTCCTGCTGGAATAATGGTTCCTGTCGAAACACAAGCGCAGGCAGTTACGGGAGAACAAGTTGGAACTGCGCCAAACCTTCCGAAAAATATAATTCTCCTTAGCGAGGTGATAGTCAGTGGATAAAGATCCTTTTAAGGAGTACATAAAAGAATCCGAGCCGGACAAGCGGGATAAAGGTTATGCGTGGCATACAGCCATCGGACTGCAGGCGGTTGACGGACTTAAGACGTCAGAGTATTTAGTGCATACAGCCGTCCGAAACATCGAAGGTGAGATTTCTTTT
>CALGGD010000384.1 GCA_937916185.1 uncultured Oxalobacter sp.
GTTCCTGAGCCTTTAAAAACGCTGCCGCCGCCTGCTGTTGACTGCGGGAAAAGCCGCGCGGTGGCGCAGGAAGGGATGCGCAGGGTCCGGGATATCCTGGGCAGCAGGCGGTTCTGAAGGAGTTCAACGTCAAATGAGGATTTCCATTACCGTCCCCGGCGAGCCTGTAGCAAAAGCACGTCCACGTTTCACGAAGAGCGGCCATGTTTATACACCTGTCAAGACAGCCAGGTTCGAGCAACGTGTCAGGCTCTATGCAATGGCGGTGATGAAAGGGCGCAAAATCCTGACTGGGGCTGTGAGGCTGACGGTGACGGCGTTTTTCCCCATCCCGAAAAGCTGGACATTGACGCAGAAGGCAAAAGCCATGTCAGGGGCATTGAGGCATACCAAACGCCCTGATTCTGACAATCTATGCAAAGCGGTTCAGGATGCACTGAACGGCACGGTGTATGCGGATGATGCACAGATTGATGATGTCCACATCATCAAGCGGTATGGCATTCCGAGGACTGAAATCATTGTGGAGGCAGAAGATGTGGATTTGGTGTAAGTGTTGCGGCGAGATGGTCGATGTCAGGTTCGTTACCTGTCCGAAGTGCGGGAGGGTCTTCTGATGAGATGGGACGATTGGATTGTCATTGTCGGCATCCTGAGCTGGTTGGTTGGCGGGATTGCTTTTGGCATCCGGCAGTTGGTCAAACTTGCGGGGATGGTCTTTTGAAACGGGTTGAATGTGACATTTACGGCTATCCGATCTATGAGCCACAGGAAAGCTCTTATGTCATCCAGTCACCGGATGGGAAGGTGAGTGCGATTGTGACGGCGACAAGTGAACTGGAAGCCGGAAAGATGTTCATGGAATTGCTGTCTTGGGCAATGAATGATGGACTCTTCATAAAAAGGACGAATTGATGCCGCTTTTCAAATCAGCCCACGAGGCGTTGAGATTTGCCTACAACTTCAACGGCGCAAACTACACAAGAGCCACGCTTGGAATACCGCCTGCACCGACCGGCAGGGG
>CALGGD010000385.1 GCA_937916185.1 uncultured Oxalobacter sp.
GAAAAGTATGCAGCAATCTGCCCGGATGCCTGATGGGCATGCTGGGCTAAAATAACGGTATTGCAGCAGAGGGGGATCACATTATGTTCAGTTACCGCCATGTTTTCCATGCAGGCAACCATGCCGATGTCTTAAAGCATATCGTCCTGCATCAGACGCTGCTTCATCTCCGTCAGAAGGAAACGCCTTTTTTCTATATTGACACCCATGCCGGGGCTGGGGCCTATGCGTTGGACAGTGGGCAGGCGAGGAAAAGCGGTGAGGCCAAAGAGGGTATTTCCAAACTGCTGGATGCAGCGGATCTTCCTCAGGTTGTCTTGGATTACCTGGAACTGGTCCGTGCCGTCAATCCGGGCGGCAGGCTGTCGGTCTATCCGGGATCCCCTTATATCGCTGAGCTGCTGCTGCGCGGACAGGACCGCCTGCGCCTGTTTGAGATGCATCCCGCAGACATACAGGCTTTGGAGGAAAATGTCCGGCAATGGTCTGGTCTGAAAAGCATTCCCCGTCCTGAACGGGGAAAACGGATTATTGTTTCCAGGAAAGACGGGTTCTCTTCACTCAAATCCCTTTTGCCTCCCCCTGCGCGGCGGGCGGTCGTCTTGATTGACCCTTCCTATGAGGTCAAGCACGATTACCGGCAGGTTGTTGAAACCCTGTCAGATGCCCTGAAACGGTTCCCGACAGGCACTTACCTGGTCTGGTATCCGGTCCTGCAACGCATCGAATCCCGCCGTTTTGCCAGACAGTTGAAAAAGGTCTGCAACCGGGAATGGCTCCATCTGACATTCCGTGCCGCTTCTCCTGTTCCAGATGGTACAGGTTTTGTTGCCAGTGGCATGTTCATCATCAATCCACCATGGAAACTCAGGGCTCAGCTTGAGGAAGCTTTGCCTGCCTTGGTGAAAGTCCTTGGCAGGGATGAAGGGGCAGGATTCACGGTTGAAGCTGGAACTGTTGCAGAAAACAGACAGTAGTCTGCTGTTCCTTCAGACAGCAAGGAACAGGAAAACGGTCGGTTTCCGTTGGAAGCTGGGCTGTTTCCCTTTTTTCAGGCGTTCCCGCCATGCGGCGACCGGCAGGGTTTCAATGGATTCGTCCGGCAGGGAGACATTGGTGGTGACGCATAAGCGGGTGTCCGACCGGCAATGCTGGCACAGTGCACTGAGGAGGGCTGCGTTGCGGTAAGGCGTCTCGATGAAAAGTTGCGTCTGGTGGTCTTTATGGGAGCGTTCTTCCAAGATGCGGATGCGTTTGGCCCGCTGGTCATTGTCAACCGGCAGGTAGCCATTGAAGGCGAAACGCTGTCCGTTCAATCCGCTCGCCATCAGCGACAGCAACAGGGAGGAAGGTCCGACCAATGGCCTGACTGGAATGCCTTTTTCGTGGGCAAGCCTGACCAGTTCTGCGCCTGGGTCTGCAACAGCAGGAACCCCTGCCTCAGAAATCAGGCCGGCATCCCTGCCTGCCAGGAGCGGTTCCAGCAGGGCGGGCAATGCGGCTTTGCCTGTCCTGACATTCAGTTCAGCCATGTCAATCTGCTGGAGCGGTTTTTTCAAGGGGTGGATTTCTGCGACCCGTTTCAGATGGGCCCTGGCTGTCTTCCTGTTTTCAGCGATGAAGTAATCCAGCATGGCTGAGGTTTTCAGCACTTCATCGGGGATGATGCCTGGCAGGTCTGTCCCCGACTGGTTGGTGCCCAATGTGTTGGGAATAAGATACAGTGTGCCGGTTGTCATGCCGCTGCTCCGGAAAAGAACCGCAAGCCGCATTTACGCAGCATGGAGGTCAAGGCGATCAGGGGCAGCCCTGTCAGGGCAGTGGGGTCATCGCTTTCGATTTTCTCCAGCAGTGCGATGCCCAATCCCTCGTTTTTTGCACTGCCGGCGCAGTCAAAAGGTTTCTCAATCATCAGGTAGTCAGCCAGTTCCCCATCCGGCAGGTTACGGAAGACAACCCTGGTTGTCACCACGGTCTTCTGGAGGGTGTTGCCATGCTGCCCGTCCAATACGCAGAGGGCGGTATGGAACAGGACCTGTTTCCCCCGCATCTGCCTCAGCTGCGCCATTGCCCTGTCAAATGTACCCGGTTTTCCGATAGGTGCCCCTTCACATTCAGCAACCTGGTCAGAGCCGATGATGATGGCACCAGGGAAGTGGCTGCTGACGGCTTCCGCCTTTTCACAGGCAAGCCGTAAGGCTGTTGCGCGCGGTGTTTCCCCTTGGCGGACGGATTCATCGATGGATGGGCTTTCTGTGCTGAATGGTATGCCCAGGCGGGAAAGCAGTTCTTTCCGGTAACGGGAAGATGAGGCAAGGACGAGCAATGTGCTGGAATCAGGTTGCATGATTGACACTCAATGGCTTTTCAACAGCAGGTAGTGTACTAAAGCTTTGACGGAAATAAAATATTGTTGCTAAAATTGCAGATTTTACGCTCTGGACAGATATGAGTTCCCATCAGATTGTCCCTTCTGATTTCTGCAAGGCAGGGGAAATCCTTGAAGGTACGCTTCCAGTGTCAGGGCTGGAAAGGCTGGCATCGGCCTGTGCTGATACCACAGGAGAGGTTGCCTGGAAGGTGGTTGGATCATTGGATAGCCATCAGCGGCCAAGGCTGCTGCTCAGCGTCTCCGGTGACCTCTGTCTTGTCTGCCAGCGTTGCCTTGATGTCATGCCGTTCAGGCTAGACACCGAGACAGCGGTGATTGTCACGTTTTCTGAACTTGAGGCTGATGAGGTCGAATCGGCTTTGGAGGATGATGACTGGACAGAAGTGGTTGTATCCGATGGCAAGGTTGATGTCATGGACCTGATTGAGGATGAGGCTCTGCTGGCTTTGCCCCTCTCTCCCCGCCATGATGCCTGTCCAGATAAGGAAGCCGGACGTTGGAAAGAGAAAAAGGCTTCGCCGTTTGCCATCCTTGGGCAGCTCAAGCGTGGAAACGGCAACAAAAAATAAATGGTTCTCCATTTAGTTCCAAAGGAATTGAATGGATGTGTTAGAATTTCCGAAGTTTTGATTCAGGAGTAATTATGGCAGTCCCACAAAATAAAACCTCACCTTCCAAACGTGGCATGCGTCGTTCGCATGACTCCCTGAAGGCGGTCAATCTGTCGGTTGAACCGACCACCGGTGAAAAACACCGCCGCCACCATATCAGCCCAAGCGGGTATTACCGTGGCAGGAAAGTACTGAACACCAAGAATGATGAGTGATGATTTGATTGACTGATGAATTCAATGGCGCAAAGGGTCTGGCTGCCCACGCGCCTTTTTTTATGTATTGCTGTTTTTGGATAAGGTAACGTGAGGAGACGGATGGAAATCCGGTTTGAACGTGCTTGAGAACAGATCAGACAAAGTAAAGATTTCAATTGACTGCATGGGTGGTGACCATGGCCTGAGTGTCACCATCCCGGCTTCGCTGTCTTTCCTGAAACAGGCGGATGATGCCCATCTGATTCTGGTCGGGCATCAGGATCAGGTCGAGGCAGAACTGAAGAAAAACGGTGCGGCGAACCATCCCCGTATCACGGTCAGGGATGCCACTGATGTGGTGGCGATGGACACCCCGTTGATGAAGGCGCTCAGGAAGCGCCGTTCCTCGATGCATCTTGCCATCCTTGAGGTCAAAGAAGGCAATGCCGATGCCTGTGTTTCCGCAGGCAATACC
>CALGGD010000386.1 GCA_937916185.1 uncultured Oxalobacter sp.
GAGGGCAACACCTCCGAGGGGCATACCCTGATCCCTGTGCTGGAGGGGATGGCAGGGCGTTCAGTTTCTTGCCCAGGTCTTCGATGATGTCCTGATAGTTCCGCATGTTGCCGGATGCATCCTTGGTGGAGACACCCAGTTGCTTCAAGGCTTTTGCGCCGGTTGTCGCAACACGGGCAAAGATGGCACGCAGAGCCGTACCGGCATCAGAACCCTGGATACCGGCGTTCCCCAGTTTGGCTGCCATGGCTGCTGCCTGTTCCAAAGTCACGCCAGCGGCTTTTGCAACCGGGGCGACATATTTCATGGTTTCACCGAACTGTTCCATGTTCAGGTTGGCGCTGGAGGTGGTCTTTGCCATCACATCGCCAATCCTGCCCATCTGGTCTGCGGTCAGTCCAAAACCACTCATGACGTTGGAGGCGATGTCTGCCGCCCTTGCCAAGTCAAGATGCCCAGCGGTTGCCATGGAAAGCATCCCCGGCATCGACTGGACAATCTTACTGGCTTTACTGTTCAGTTCTGTAATTCTCTGGCCGACTTGATTGATATTACTGGCCGCTGCAGTGAACGCTTTGCTGAAACTGGACGCCATCTTGGCAGCCAAAGTGAAGGCGACCTGAAATTCCCGTGAAGCCATATCTTTTTCCTCAGAATGAAAAAAGGCCTGCTTTCGCAGACCTTTTCTTTTGGTTTCAATGTTTTTTTAACGGAACAGCCAGAGATATATCCCGTAAGCCGCACCGATGAAAGGGGCTGCCAGGACAAGCAGGCAGAGAATCCCGTTGATTACCAGTGTCGGTTTCTGTTCTTCTGAATCTTTAAATGGGTCAAGTGGCAGAAACATGACCTTTCTCCTTTCAGGAATATGTTTCCATTACAGCAAAGCCTCCTGTCAGGCTTGCAGCGCAGATTCCAATACCATCCTGACATACCGGGCATAAGGCATATCCTTTTCCTTTGCCTTTGCCTTGACGGCATCCATCAGGACTGTCGGAATGCGGATGGTCATTGTGGATTCTTTTTTCTTGAACTCGAAAGGCAATGGCTTGAAGGTCGAGTAATCCAGGTCAGACAGATCCTGTGCCAGGAATGCCTCTGCCTCTTCATCAGTTTTCATTCGTGGTACTGTCTTCATAATGTCTTGCCTCCCTTCTATGCATATAGCGGGCACTGACGGGACGGATAAGGTTGCCTCTCAGTGTGAAGGCAACGAACAGCGACCTGCCATCAACCTGTCCTACAACGATGTATCGGTCTTCCTCAAGCGTTGTATGATCCAGGTCAGGGGAATAGGCCGCATTGCCTTCTGTGAACAGGCGTTCTATCTCATCACGGGAAACGCCGTGCTTTCCGCACTTTGGCCAGTTCCCGTTATCCCAGTCAAAACCCTTTATTTCCATATAGGGATGCTAACAGACGTTATTACAGACAGCAATACATTTTTTATTATTTCCGTTTCATCCTTTTACGTTTTTTCTCCAGCTGATTGACCGCTTCCGCCCATTCAGACAGTTCCATAATGGGCAGACTGAACCAGTCAAGGCAACCGCATCCTGTCTCAGCACGGGCAAGGCTGATGCACCATGCCCGGATTTCCCGGTCGGGATGCGGCACCTTGAGCCCTAGACCAGTAAAAAATTGCTGACTTCCTGGGTCAGTTTGGCGTAATCCTTCGCAGGCATTGCGCTGAAGAATTCCCGGGGCTGTTTGATGAGCCGTGCCAGCAGGATGGCGCAGAAGTCACTGTCACTGGCTGGCACCGGTGCAAAGATCCCGGCACCGGTCATTTCTTTCTTGGCTGCGGAGATGTCTGAACCTTTGAGTTCTTCAAGGTCGAATTCGAGTTCTTTGTATTCCTTGCCTTCAAAGGTGTAAGGCTGATGCCATCCGGCATTCCATTTACCAAGACAGGCCCAGAGCCTTGCGGACAGGTGCCAGCAGGTCTTTGCCGTTGACTTTGTAGATGTAGTTGTACTTGTCAATCTCCAGGACTTCCTTGTCTTCAATGAACAGTTTCAGGTAAACGACCTCGAATTCTGATTCAGAGTCGGTGGAACTGCCCGGCTCAAGGTTGCCCAGTCCGAATTTCTTCGGCATGGCACGCATGACAAGACGGACTGCCCGTGTCTCAATGGTGCC
>CALGGD010000387.1 GCA_937916185.1 uncultured Oxalobacter sp.
TGCGCCGATGATAGTGCCGCAACCGGTGTGAAAGTAGGTCACTGTCAGGCAACCCCTAAAAAAGCCCCTGGCCACAAAAGGCCAGGGGCTTTTGCTTTTTATGTCTATATACTTGTTTTCTTCTCCGTCAGCAGCTCAAGTCCTTATTCTTTCAGTTGATAACGCCTTTCTGTAAAATAAACCTTTATTTTCTTGATGTCTGACAGACGGGAATGCGATGGAAACTTGGATGATAGTGGTGGCGGTGGTTGCAGCGGTGATCATCGTCTGCCTGCCGAAACTGATCAAGAACTGGTATAACAAAAGTCCGAAGATGCAGCAGATCCGGGAGGGGGTTGAGGCAATCCAGGCTTTCCAGAAAAGGTATCCAGAAGTTGAGGACTATGAAAGGTCAGTGTTCCAGGAGCTGCGCAACCAGGAAGCGGATGTTGATTTCATCAAGGATATCCTCGGTGATGCCTATAAGCAGACATTGAGGCAGGCGCATAAATCCTGTGAAGACCCTGTCCATTTCACAGACAGGTGGCTGTACACATCCATTGCCCCGAAACGCTGGGACCATATCGCAGGGATTCTCCACTATTATGTGTACATCATGCAGGTGCTCCTTGACAGGAAATGCCGCCCGACCTCGCTGATCAATGCAATGGGGGGTAAACAGGCATTCATCGAGAAGATTGAGGGCGCTTATGCCAAAGAGCTTGATCCTGACATCCTGATTGAGCGTGATTTCAAGCTTGACAAGAATACCTGACTGGAACAGTTGGAAAATACTTCTTTTTAATCAATAATTTACTTCATCTAGTCCCTTTTCCCAATCGTATCCTGCTTTCATGGCTCAGTGGAATGACAGGAATTTATACAGCGTATACGCAGTACCCGTAACAATTGACTGTTGTTTTTTTCAGTAATTTTTCACTGTTAAAGTATACAGTTATAAGTTGTCGCCTTATAATACTGTACATAAACACACTGTTATGATGAACAGTATTTAAAAGATGGAAAGGAGATATGTCATGGACGAAACCACTTCTGAAGTTATGGATGTACTGACTTTTATCGGTTCAGTCTTTGTTGTCATCATGATTTGCCAACTGCCATTCGGCTTCTGATTGCACGATTCAGCTGAGAGGGGATAGTTGGGAATCTGTTGAGGGAATTATCCTGGCAAGCATGATAGGAATGGGCAATGGCGGTTTTTTTCGGTTAAGATGATGCATACCGATTCAACGGAAAAGGAGCGTTTGAATGGAAATGTGCGTTATTTTCTACCCGAGCGGTCATCTGCAGTTACAGGTTCCGGATGATGATTTCTGCCATGTTTATGACAGTCCTGAACGGCTTGCCAAGGATGTCTCGGATTTGATGGATGGCGATACAGCATTGGGCTGGTATGGCAATGACTTGGATGCTTGGGTTGACGAAGGAAAACTGGCAACGCTCCGCCATATCACGGCATCACAGATTCCAAGCTATCTGGCAGACTTGAAGGCAGGGAAGGTGGATACCGGTGATTTCTGGTCTCATCAGGATGCTTTTTATCAGGCATTGATGCTGAGACGGAATATCTGAAAATAGAGGAAAATTTCAACTGCTTGATTGAAAATCTATTTGAAATCGCTGAGCCCTTAATAGGAGCTCAGCGATTTCGCTTTCTTGAAAGGCAATCAGCCGTTGTCAGGCTATTGCCTCAAGGATTGATTTCAGCAGCAGCCATGCTTTTTCAACCGTATCAATCTCAAGGGATTCTTTTGGGGAATGCGGATTATGGACGGTTGGGCCGAATGATAGGGCATCCAGCACAGGGTATTTCGCTTTCAGGATACCGCATTCCACACCGGCATGGAAAATATGGGTGGAAGGCTTGTTGCCGAAAACCTTTTCATATACAGCCATGCTGGTTGCCAGGATCGGGGAATCGAAATGCGGTTCCCAGCCAGGATAGCCGTTTTCTTTTTCTGTTTTGGTTCCTGACAGGGAAAACAGGCTGACAATTTCATCAGCCAATGCTTCACAGGCGCTGTCGATGGTTGAGCGTGCCATGAAGATGCAAAATCCTTTTTCAGGTTTAATATCGACGACCCCGATATTGTTGGATGTTTCTGGCGCACCGGCGATGGTTGGGCTCATGCGCCAGACCCCATGGGGGGCAGCGTTGAGGGAACTCAACCAGACAGCCTGGTCTGTTCCGGACATGACAGAGGATGCCTGTGTTTCCTGGATACTGATGGTCACGCCGTCATCGACACCAGCCAATTCATTGCGGTAAGTTGCCTGATAAGCTTGGCTCAGGGATGCCATGGTATCCTGGTTTGCAGGGGCAATGGCAATGACTGCAGATGCTTCACGGGGCAGGGCATTGCGTGCGGTACCACCAATGAGGCTGCTGATCCGGATGGACAGTTGCTTGGAAACAGCATTCAGCAAACGGATGAGCAGTTTGATGGCATTGCCCCTTCCTTCATGGATATTCACGCCAGAATGGCCGCCTCGAAGTCCCGATACCGTGATCTGGAATGTTTTCCAGCCTGTGGGGATGTTTTCAACCTGATGCTGGCGGCTGGCTGTCACATCAAGACCTCCAGCGCAGCCAATGCAGAATTCTCCCCATGTCTCACTGTCCAGGTTGAGCAGGATCTTACCTTGCAGGACACCGGTTTCCAGATGGTTGGCGCCGCCCATGCCTTCTTCCTCATCAACAGTGAAGAGGGCTTCAAGGGGACCGTGTTGCAGGGTTTTATCTTCCAAAACCGCCAAGGCGAGGGCGACACCGATGCCATCATCCGCACCGAGGGTGGTGTTGTCTGCCGTAACGGTATTGCCGTTCACCTGGGGGCGGATAGGGTCTTTTGAGAAATCATGGTCAACCCCTTCATTTTTCTGGCAGACCATATCCAGATGGCCTTGCAGGACAGTGCCCGGCAGGTTTTCCCGACCAGGACTGGCTGGTTTACGGATAATCAGGTTGCCGCCTTTGTCAACAAGGTTCTCAAGTCCTTGACTGTCAGCCCAGTCTTTGAGGAAAGCGACGACAGCTTCTTCATGTTTGGATTGACGGGGAATGCGGCATAAGGCAGCGAAATGTGCCCAGACGGAAGCAGGTTCCAGCCCTGCAAAAGGATAAACATTCATATTGGTCATGGGAGTCATTTTCATGAAATCAACAACGGTGGGGCAATCATACCAATTTCCAGTGCACGGAACTTGCGCCTGGAAGAAAAAAGCCAGAATAACATTGTAAAACAATGTGTCTTGAAAGATTTGTCTAAATAGATTGTGCTACCATAAGCCCGGTTTTGTTCTGATGGGATGGAACAGAAAAGGATAGCTAATTGGATGCCGTAAGAGAATTTATCGCTTTTTACCTGTCGTTTTTTGAGAGTTCTCCTGTTCTTTATACGACAGCTGCATTGCTGATACTGATTCTTGTATCGGCGGTTCTTTATGTCATCTTCAAACGCATCCTGCTGAAGATTGTCCAGAAAGTCCTCAGCATGACCGGCATTTCTGATGTCGGGTATGAGCTGATCAACCGGGTTGCAACCCGGCTCGCCAATATCGCACCAGCTACTGCTTATACAGAAACCATTCATCTGATTCCCAACCTGCCGGACGGGTTGGTGCTTTTCATCCGCCATACTGCTGCTTCGTTCATTGTGCTGAGCCTGGCGATGGCGATAGCCGGTGTGTTTGATATCATCAACGCACTGTATAACCGACGGTCAAGTGCTGACCGCCCAATCCGGGGTTACATCCAGTTGTTGAAGCTGGCTGTCTATCTTATTGCCGTCATCCTGATTGTTTCCCTGGTGTTCAATAAATCGCCGATCCTGCTGCTTTCTGGACTTGGTGCGGTTACGGCTGTGCTGATCCTTGTTTTCCAGGATACGCTGCTGTCGCTGGTTGCCAGTATCCAGATATCCGCAAATGGGACTGTCCGTGTCGGTGACTGGATTGAGATTCCCAGTATCGGTGTTGATGGGACGGTTGTCGATCTTGCCCTGCATACGGTCAGGGTCCAGAACCTTGACCGGAGCGAGACGACCTTCCCTGTCAGGAAACTGGTCACAGAGTCTTTCAAGAACTGGCGGCCGATGCAGGAATCCAATGGACGGCGTATCAAGCGTGCGATATATCTGGACCAGTCCAGCATCCATTTCCTCACGGTGGAGGAAGACAAGAATATCCATCGGTTGCCTGTCCTGATGTCTTGGTTGGAAATGGAGGAAAGGATCCGGGGCAGATGGGACGGGAAAGAAGTCAATGACAAGGGGTATATCAACAGCTACCGTCAGACCAATGTGACGGTCTTCCGTGCCTATATTGAACAGTACTTGCACAGTCATCCCGAGGTTGATAAGGAAGACCTTATCATGGCGCGTCAGCTCGATCCAGGTCCGACAGGGATGCCTATTGAGGTCTATTGTTTCCTGACAACTGCGGACTGGCATCGTTATGAGTCGGTGCAGGCAGACATCATCGACCATCTCTATGCAGTCCTTCCTGAGTTTGGTTTGGCGGTCTATCAACGGCCGAGCGGCAGGGATCTTGAGGTTAAAGGATTCAGCCCGGAACAGGAAAAACACGGAATCCAGGCATAGAAGACTTCTGACAGGCTGGCAGGGCAGGGTATGCTATCGGGGAAAACAGCGTGAAGCTCAAGGAAACCTACCGGAAGATTCCAGATACTGTCCGTTATACTGTGACAGCGGCTTTGCTTTGGGGAACAGCTGTCCTGCTGGAGTATGCGCCAGAAGCCTGGCGGGGTGTCTCGAATATTGTCAGCGGCATCTGTCTGGCAGGTGGTCTGATTCTGGTTTTTTTTGTTGTCCAGCGTTTTCTGTCAGAACGTTTCAACCAGGTGACGATGCTCCAGCGTATGCATGCGCATGTCCTTTATGGGCGGTTGAGCATCATTGATGCACAGCTTTCCGCTTTTATTGAAAAGCTTGGTACATTGCTCTATCCGCAGGATATGACGGGATTTCCTTTCCTTGAGGCGAACCTTCCTCCTGTACATGATGTGGTATGGAAAGATTCCTTGATGGAATTGGTCCAGGCAAGCCGGTTGCCAAAGGAAGAACAGGGTAATTTCAGGAACGCTTTTGAAGGGCTGCAAAAGCTGGGGCAGGCATGGGGGGAGTTCAAGAATATGCATGTGCTGGAACCTTCAGCTTTGATGATGTGGCAGGACAGGCTGCGTCAGCTGGCATCTGAGACGCTTGCCTCACTCCGGAAAGTCATCTGGCATATTGAAGCATAATCGGTGGAGGTATACCCTTGATAAGCAGGAGCCGCAATTTTTAATGGTATGCCGATGAAAGTTTCATACTATATCCAGAAACTGTTTGTGATGTTCCGCCATGCAAGGGTGGAGATACTTTTCTGGGGGATTGTGATGCTGCCGGTGATGGCAGACGATGGCGGCTACAGCAATGAATTTGCTGTCGGTGGTACATTGCTTTTCCTGGTGGTCATTGCCATCCTTTACAGGATGATGGGTAAGCAGCGGAAAGAGAATCTCCTTGAGATCGACCAGATGAATGCAGAGGTCTTGGCGGGACGTATCGGTATTGTTGTCGCCAACCTTGAGGATCTGGTCGATGGCATCACTTTCAGGCTCCAGCATGACAGGCAGGCAGTCCTTCAGCAGTTCGATATGCTGTCATCCGCCAGGGACACGTCATGGCAGGAAGGGATGTTTGCGTTGGCTGAAAGCAGCGCTTTGAGCAAAGGGAACCAGAACAGGATCCGTGAGGCAATCGGTAAAGTCCAGCAATTGCTGCTGCTGGAACCACAGGTCGCACAATGCCCTGACAGCAATCCAGCATTGCTTGCTGAAAAGATGATTGCGTTGGCAGGCGATGCCATCAGTCAGTTCAGGAAAGCCAGCGATAATCTGGTGACCTATTGAATTGAATGTTTATAAAATATCCAATAGATATCCTTTGGAATGTTTCCTGCTATCTAAACGATAAAAACGCCATGCTGGAAACCAGCATGAACCGTAATTATCTATCACTTCGCCATTCGACAACTTCGTGTTTGTCACATAACC
>CALGGD010000388.1 GCA_937916185.1 uncultured Oxalobacter sp.
CCAGCAAAAGAGAAGTGGGTTTTAAATCAGGGGTCAATGCTCTGAAACGGAAGAATCCACGGGCACGGATTGCCTCCGCCGTCAGCAATGCGTGGCTGATACATCCCAGCCTCAGACCGACAACCATGATGACAGGCAGTTTCAACTGCTCAGCCAGATCAGCGCTTGAGGCATCTTGGGAAAAGGGCACCAGGAACCCCCCGACCCCCTCGACAATGACCGCTTCCGCCTTTTGGCGGATTTTCCGGTAACAATCGATAATATGGGAAACGTCAATCACCATGCCATCCTGCATTGCGGAGAGATTCGGCGAAATGGGCGTACGGAGCAGATAGGGGCAGACAAGCCCTGTTGGCAGGGAAACATTGGCAGCAGAAACCAAGGCATCCACATCCCCGTTGCGCAAAACCCCATCCACACTCACAGCACCAGCGGCGACAGGCTTCATTGCGGCAGTCCTGATGCCCCTGGCAACCAAAGCACGGATAATCACCGAGGATAATGTTGTTTTCCCGATTTCGGTATCTGTCCCCGTAATGAAATAAGCAGGCCCCGTCATACACCCACCACTTCATTCAACACGGATTCCACCCTGTCAGCCAGCCAGGCAGCCTCTTCCGTTGTCATCACATACGGCGGCATCAGATAGACGGTATTGCCAATGGGGCGCATCAGCACTTCATGCCTGAGCGCCGCCTGGAAAAACCGGCGTGGGAATGTGACCTGCTTTTCCGCCCCCATGTCCACATCAAATGCCCAGATCATCCCCTTATTGCGGAAATGATGTACCTTGCGATGCTGGCAGACCGGTTCCAACGCCTTGGTCATCACGCCAGACAGCTGCCGGTTACGGGCAATGACCTTATCCTTTTCAAACAGATCCAAGACCGCCAATGCCGCACGGCACGCCAACGGATTCCCGGTATAAGAATGGGAATGCAGGAATCCACGGGTCACATCATCGTCATAGAACGCCCGGTAAATGGCATCAGTCACCATGACCAGCGACAAAGGCAGGAAACCGCCGGTAATCCCTTTGGAAAGGCACAGCAGGTCAGGACGGATATCAGCCTGGTCACAGGCAAAGAAAGAGCCGGTCCGCCCCATGCCAACCGCAATCTCATCGGCAATCATATGGACATGGTAACGGTCGCAGAGTTCCCGTACCCGCCTCAGATAGACGGGATGGTACATGATGAAGCCTGCCGCACACTGCACCAAGGGCTCAACGATAACGGCAGAGATCCTGTCAGCCTTTTCTTTCAGCAGGCCTTCAAGCCTGTCAGCCGCCCTGAGGGCGACATCCTTATCCGTCTCCCCTGGTTCCGCCGAGCGCGGGTCAGGGGAAGGAACCAGATTGGCGTTACGGATAAGCGGGGCATAGGCATCCTTGAACAGGACAACATCCGTCACAGACAACGCACCAATGGTTTCGCCATGGTAACTATGCTCCAGGCAGATGAACTCCTGTTTTTCCGGATACCCTGTGTTCTTCCAGAAATGGAAGCTCATTTTCAAGGCAATCTCGATGGCGGAAGCGCCATCTGAACCAAAGAAACAGTGCCCTAACCTACCGCCCGTCAGGTCTGAAAGGCTTTCAGACAGTTCGACGACCGGTTCGTGGGTACAGCCTGCCAGCATTGCATGCTCAAGGGTATCCAGCTGTTCCTTCAACGCCTGACCGATATAAGGATTGGCATGACCGAACAGATTGGTCCACCATGAACTGATGGCATCAAAATACCGTTTACCATCCTGGTCATAAAGCCAGACACCCTTGCCGCTTTTCACGGCAAGCAACGGCAAAGTCTCATGGTGTTTCATCTGGGTACACGGATGCCAGACACTTTTCCGGCTCCTTGCCGCCCATTGTGCAGATGCGGCCGTCATATTTGAATCCTGGATTGTCATGGCCTATCAGAAAAAAGTCCCGTCAACATAATACCAATGACTGTCTTCCCTGATAAACAGACTGTTTTCATGCAGTTTCATCATTCTGCCGTTGCGTTTATAACTGGCAATGAATTCAACCGTTGCCCGGTTCCCCTGTTCCTGATGGCGGATGATTTTGAGTCCGACCCATTTAACAGGATCCTTCTTCTCGATGATGGTACCGGAAGGTCGGTTCTTTGCCAGCCAGGTTTCCCGCAGGTAACCTTCGTTGCCCAAGACAAAGGCACTGTAACGGGAACACATCAATGCCAATGCTGTCGGTGCGGGAACCCTGCCTTCCAGATAAGGCGCACAGCATTCCTGAAAAGAAGAACCGCCGCACGGACATGCGGCTACTGTATTTCCTGCTTTTTTTGCCATGGCACGCAAAGGTTATTTCATTCCATAGAACTCAAAATCAACATCCGGCTTCTTGCCGGAAATGATTTCAGCAATGGAACGGCCGGAACCGCAGCCCATTGTCCATCCCAATGTGCCATGCCCTGTATTCAGGTACAGGTTCTGGTAACGGGTCCTGCCGATGTAAGGAATGTTGGTCGGTGTCATCGGACGGAATCCTGTCCAGAAATGTGGCTGGCTGAAATCGCAGGCATCTGGGAACAGTTCTGATGTACGGCGGATCAATGCCTGGCAACGTTCCTCATTGAGTTCACGGCGGTAGCCGTTCATTTCAGCCGTACCGGCAACACGCAGACGGTTGCCAAGACGGGAAATGCACAGCTTGTACCCTGCATCAATCAGGGAAATATACGGTGCTTTGTCTGGATTGATGACAGGGAATGTCGCAGAATACCCTTTTGTCGGATAAATCATCAAGTCGATGCCCAACGGCTTCAGGAAAGGCGCGGAGAAACTGCCAAAAGAACAGACAAAAGCATCACTCTTCAGGATATCGAACTCACCGTTGTCCTTGATGATTTCCACGGCGGCGATACGGGCATCCTTACCGGTTCCCTCCGTCAGCAGACGGGTCGCCTGCGTATTGAAACGGAACTCAACCCCCTGTTCCATCGCCTTTTTAGCCAATGCAACCGTGAACTCCCGGGAATCGCCATGTTCATCATCAGGCGTGAAATCCCCGCCAACCAACCGGTCATAAACAGGTGCCAAGGCAGGTTCCAGACGGACAACCTCATCTTTCGTGATGGTGTTACGCGGACACCCCCATGAAGTCATCAGCTTTGCACCGGCTTTCGATGCCTCATAATCCGACTTGTCGGTGTAGAAATGCATGATGCCACGCCTGAGGTAGGTATATTCAATACCCGTCTCGTCACGCAGCTGGCGGAGCGTGCGCTTGCTGAAATCCGCCATCGCCATGCACTGACGGGTATTATGGGCTGTACGGCCGGGGGTGCATTCACGCAGGAAGCGGGCACCCCATTCCCATTGCAGCATCTCCGCCCGGAAACGGTACAGTAAAGGAGCATCTTCCTTGCCAAGCCATTTCAGGATTTTCAGCGGCGCACCAGGATTGGACCAAGGCTCAGAATGGGAAACCGAAATCTGGGAAGCATTGCCGAAGGTGGTTTCCTGGGAAGCGCCATTGCGCCGTTCAATGACGGTCACGTCATGCCCTTCCTGACGCAGGAACCATGCAGCGGTTGTCCCGGTAATCCCTGCCCCCAATACGGTTATTTTCACTGCGCCTCCCTTAAAAATCCGTTTTCCAGCCCGGCATCCAATCCTTCCTGACTGTCTGCTATTTTAAGACGATTGGCATCGGAAAAATATTCTTTTTGCCTCAGCCTCTGCAATTCATCTGAAACCGTATGTGTCACCACTACCTCCAGTGTGCTTTTCAGGTCGGAAGTGATTGCTTCTGACAGTGTACCAGTCACCTTCTGCAATGTCGCCGCCAGGTTCTGCTGGATGATTTCCTCAAGGATGAATCCGATACGCTCCTGCACCCGATCCATGATCCGCTGGGCAAGACGTTCTTCCAATTCAGCCCAAGCCTGCTCATTCTGGGCAGAATCCACAATATCCGGCATCGTAGACAGAATCTCTGTCAGCAACGGATAATCTTCCCCGCCTTTTTCTGCTGGGACTGGAATCGGTTTGGTTTCGCTGGTGTCTGGCGTCATATCATTACTGGTCAACATTCTCATGGTGGAGTGCATACCCCCTGTCACGGTAATGCACATATCTTTTCCTGCCGGCATCCCTATCGACAGTATCCGTGGAAACCAATTCAAGCAGCCTGTCAAAACGGGCATAACTCGCAGGCACCGTTTTAGAAAGATTGACAAGAATCTGGCTTTCAGGCAGGTTCGCCTCGCCATCATCCGTCAGGATCACCCTTGACCGGGCTGCCAGCGGCGCGCCCAGGACAGCATGGGGCAGGAAATCAATATCCGAAAACGTCCACAACGCCTGGTCAAGCGCTGTAAGCTGCCTGCTGTCTTCAGTCAGGATGACAATGCTGATGTCAGACCCCTGCGTCAGGGCTTTGCGCACCCAACGGCAGGTATAGTTGATTTTATCTGCAATGTTTGTCCGGAACTCGATTTTGGTCATAGGATGAAGCCGCCAATGGGGAAACAGCTGTTTTTATAATAGAAAGGCATGAGCATTATGGTCTGTTTTTCCCCTGTTGGAAAGTCAGGATGCCAACCCGCTATGGCGGAGCAATGCATCAATCGTCGGACGGCGTCCCCGGAATGCCTCAAAGGACTCGATTGCTGGTCGGGAACCGCCTCTTGACAGGATTTCCGCAACCAGTTTTGCGCCCATTGAAGGCGACACAGCCGTCCCTTCTTTTTCTGCTGCTTCCTCAAAAGCGCTGTAAACATCCGCAGAAAGCACTTCCGCCCACTTATAGCTGTAATAACCTGCCGAATACCCACCAGCAAAGATATGGCTGAAGGCATTGAGGAAACGGTTGAACGGTGGCGGGATATTGACAGCAACCTGTCTGCGGACATCATCCAAGACATCACGCGCGGACTGTGTTCCCTCTGGATTGTAATCATCATGCAGATGCATATCAACCAGCGCAAACTCAACCTGGCGCAGCATACCCATCCCAGACTGGTAGTTCTTCGCCGCCAGCATCTTGTCGAACAGGGAACGGGGCAAAGCCCCGCCTGTCTGGACATGGGCACTCATCCCCTGGACCACATCCCATTCCCAACAGAAATTCTCCATGAACTGGGATGGCAGCTCGACAGCATCCCATTCCACGCCGGAAATGCCGGAAACCCCGAGGTCGTCGACCTGGGTCATCAGATGGTGCATGCCATGCCCGAATTCATGGAACAGCGTCTGGACTTCATCATGCCTGAACAGTGAAGGCTGCAAGACGCCATCTTTCATCATAGGCGCTGAAAAATTGCAGTTCAGATACGCAACCGGGGTCTGCAGCCCATCGGCAGTCATACGGCGGCTCCGGGCATCATCCATCCATGCCCCGCCCCGTTTCCCTTTCCTGGCATACAGGTCCATATAGAACTGGCCAATCAGCCTGCCGTCTTTTTCAATCCGGAAGAACTTCACATCCTGATGCCAGACCGGTGCCTGGTCGGGCTTGATGGTGATGCCGTACAGCTTTGACACCAAGCCAAACAATCCATCAATAACCTTGTTTTCCGGAAAATACTGTTTCACTTCCTGTTCAGAAAACGCATACCGTTTCTGGCGGAGCTTTTCAGAAACATAAGCGAGGTCCCAAGCCTGCAGGTCATCCAGCCCCAATTCCGCAACAGCAAACGCTTTCAGCTCTGCCCAGTCTTTCTCTGCCGAAGGACGTGCCCGTTCCGCCAGCTCTTCCAAGAAAGCAATGACCTCCTCAGGCGTATCCGCCATTTTCGGGACAAGGGAAACTTCAGCGAAATTCCGGTAACCCAGCAGTCCTGCTTCCTGTTTCCGCAATTTCAGCAGATCCTGGATGATCTGGGTATTGTCCCAATCAGGGTTTTCCCCCAGTTCAGAAGCACGGGTGCAGCTTGCCCGGTACATCTTTTCCCGCAGATCCCGGTTGTCCGCATACTGCATGACAGGCAAATAAGAAGGGAAATGCAAAGTGAATTTCCAACCGGCTTTCTGCTCCGCCTCAGCAGCAGAACGCGCCATCTGGCAGACATCTTCCAGCAGACCCGCCAGATCCTTACCGTCTGTTACCAACAGTTCAAAATGATTGGTCGCATCAAGGACATTCTCGGCAAAGCGGGTGGAAAGCGTCGCCGTTTTTTCCTGAATGTCGGCAAAGGCCTTTTTCCTGTCATCCGGCAGTTCCGCACCACCCAAGCGGAAATCGCGCAACGTATTCTCAACCAACCGCTTACGGGCAGGAGAAAGAGCGTCAAATGATGGCGCATGACGGATTGCCTTGTATTTCTCAAACAATGCCAGATTCTGGGACAGCGATGTCCAAAAGGCGGTGACCGCAGGGATATTCTCGTTGTAGGCAGCCCGCAGTTCAGGCGTGTCCACCACCGCACACAGATGCCCGACAATACCCCACGCACGGTTCAGCTGTTCCGTACAGTCATCCAATGGGGTGACAAAACCTTCCCAACTGACTTCCGCCATGGGCTTTTCCAATTCCGCAACAACCTGACGGCAACGTTCAAGCAACTGGGTGATGGCTGGTGTGATATGTTCAGGACGGATTTCATCAAAACGGGGGAGTCCGCTGAAATCAAGCAAAGGGTTTTCCATGATACCAATCTTCCCTTCCGGAAAAAACTCAAAAAAAGGGCACGCAGCTGCGTACCCTTGCTGGTCGAAAGATTACTGCTGCGAAGTCTTCAGCGCCTTTTCCGCCGCATCAACCGCATTGGAGAGCAGCATCGTGATGGTCATCGGACCGACACCGCCTGGGACTGGGGAAATATAACCGGCGACTTCCTTGACGTTTTCAAAATCCACATCACCATACAGCTTGCCATCCTCTCCACGGCCGATACCGACATCAATGACAACCGCCCCAGGCTTGACCATATCCGCCTTGATGATATGGCGGACACCGGAAGCGGCAATCAGGATATCCGCCTGACGGGTCTGGAAACCAAGGTCACGCGTCTTCGAATTGCAGATAGTCACCGTTGCACCAGCCTGCAGCAGCAGCATGGACATCGGCTTGCCAACGATATTGCTGCGCCCCAGTATCACGCACTTCTTGCCTGAAGTCTCAATGTTGTAACGCTTCAGAAGCGTGATGATACCAAGCGGTGTAGCTGATATGAAGCAGGGAAGGCCAATAGCCATACGACCGACATTAATGGGGTGGAAACCGTCTACATCCTTGCGGTAGTCGATGGCCTCGATGATCTTCTGCTCGTCAATGTGCTTTGGCAGAGGCAGCTGAACGATGAATCCGTCGACAT
>CALGGD010000389.1 GCA_937916185.1 uncultured Oxalobacter sp.
GTCGATGGTCTCCTGATCGTCCTTGCCGGTTAGGAAAATGACAGGGATATCCTTGGTTCCGGAGTCGGTCTTTAGTGATTCAAATACCTCCTCGCCACTTATATCCGGCATATCGTGGTCGAGCATAATGAGCGCGGGCGTATGCTTGGAAACATACCTAAGTGCCTGCTCACCGGACTTGACCGAGGTGACGGTGTATTTATCACTAAGCCAGCTCTTAACCATCTTCAAAAATGTAAGATCGTCATCTACAAGCAAAATACTCTTATTGGTGTTCTCATTCATATCGCCCTGTCTCCTTAATTATTCCTTAGATCTGTCCCTCATCTTGTATTCTGTGTCTTCGTCCATCATCTCGAGCATTATGTCTGCAAATGCAGGATCAAATTGAGTACCCTTGCCCTTCTCAATCTCCTGTCTGACTATGCTCTGGTCTAACGAGCCTCTGTAGCTTCTGTTGCTCGACATTGCATCATATGCATCGGCAACAGCAATAATCCTTGCGACCTCAGGGATATCCTCACCCTTCAAGCCGTCCGGATATCCCTTGCCGTCGTATCTCTCATGGTGCCACCTCGCTCCCGATGAGAGTTCCGGCATATTCTTGATATTCTCAAGTATGCGTCCGCCTATCTCCGGGTGAGTCTTGATGATGGCATACTCATCGTCAGTCAGCTTGTCAGTCTTGTTGATGACCAGGATGGTCGGCACCTCTTTGGGAATCAGGTCCAGCACCTGCTTGTCGGCAGGGCTGAAAATATCCTGGTCCACAATGAACAGGATGACATCCGCCGATGCCAGGGTATCCTTGACCGTCCTGTTCAGGTTGCGGTTCAGCGGATTGCTGTAACGGGTCTGGAAGCCCGGGGTATCAATATAAATGAATTGAGACTCATCATCGGTCTGGATGCCCAGGATACGGTGGCGGGTCGTCTGCGCCTTACGGGACGTGATGCTGATCTTTGCCCCGATCAATTCATTCATGATTGTGGATTTTCCGACATTCGGACGCCCGACAATGGCCACATAGCCACAGCGGAAAGGAACTTTGCTTTCTTCTGCCATCTTATCCTCCGTGTATCAACCATCAACCGTGTCTCTTGTTCCCCTTGGAGCCTGTATGTCCTTTCCTGGCACCCCCCATCCTGTGCTGACCTGTCACCGTTGCCTCCAGATGAGCCAACGCCTTGCCGGCGGCCTCCTGCTCCGCCGCACGGCGGCTGGCACCAGTGCCCGATGTATGGAGATTGAATTTCTTCACATAACAGTCCACATCGAACTCCTGCTGATGGGCCGCTCCCCGCACAGCGACAACGGTGTATTCCGGCAATGCGATATGCCTGCCCTGGAGATATTCCTGCAACTGGGTCTTGGCATCCTTGCCGTCCTTGTCAGGATTGACATGCGCCAACGCATCTGAGAACAGCCTGCCAATCACCTGCTGGATGACCCTGAAATCATCCGAATCCATGAAAATCGCGCCAAAGACCGATTCGACAGAATCCGCCAGGATGGATGGACGGTGGGAACCGCCACTCTTGACCTCGCCTTCCCCCATCCGGAGATAGTCTGGGAACCCCAGCCTGATGGCAACCTCATGCAAGGCATCCTGGCAGACAAGGCTTGCCCGCACACGGGACATCACACCTTCATTGATTTCAGGAAAGCGGCGGTAAAGTTCCAATGCCATCGCACAGTTCAGCAGCGAGTCACCGATGAACTCAAGACGTTCATTATGACGGGCACTGAAACTGCGGTGCGTCAATGCCATCTGCAGCAGCTGCCTGTCCTTGAACGGATAGCCGATCCGTTCCTCCAATACTTTCAGGTCACCATCCATCGTACCACCTGCCTTACTCGATGCTGCCAAAATGCGTGATATGGCTTGGGTTCAACCAGATGAAAAATGCCTTGCCGACAATATAGTCATCTTTCACAAATCCCCAGAAACGGCTGTCCAGGCTGTTGTCGCGGTTGTCCCCCATCATGAAATACTGCCCTTTTGGCACCTTGCAGGTGAAACCTTCCGCTGTATAGACACAGTTCTTACGCCCCTCAAAATTGTCAGGATGCGCCACCCATGCCGGTGCCCGTTCATGCACCCAGATCAGATGCTCACGGTCAGACGCCCCCTGTTTTTCCCGGTATTGATGGAAATAACTCATGGTCTCGTCATCAAGCACGCGGCCTTCCGGCTGGTATTCCGATTCAACCCCATTCACTGTCAGGCGTTTACCCCGGTATTCCACGACATCACCGCCGACACCGATCACCCGTTTGATGTAGTCGATGGAAGGATTCTTCGGAAACTTGAAGACAACCACATCCCCGCGTTCCGGCTCTGAGAAAGTGACGAATTTGCCATTGCCGACCGGATACCGTAAGCCATAGGTGTATTTATTGACCAGGATGAAGTCACCGATTTTCAATGTCGGCACCATCGAACTGGAAGGGATACGGAAAGGCTCCCAGATGAATGCCCTGACAAAGAAAACAGCGGCAATGACCGGAAAATACGAACCTGTGTACTCGACCCATTTTGGGCGCTGGAGGATTTTTTTCTCAATCTCATCACGTTCAGAAACATCCAGCTGGACACCTTCCGCCTTGACTTTCTCCACCCGGAGGTCGAACGCTTTCAGTGTCGCATCCGCCTCGGCACGCCGCCGTTTCGCGAGGATAAACCGGTCATAGCACCAGATGGCACCAGAAGCTATCAGCAGGACCAAAAGGATCAGTGAGAAATTTGAAAAAATAAACTGCATGGTTATTTGTCATCCACCTGTAAAATCGCCAGGAAAGCCTCCTGTGGCACCTCGACAGAACCCACCTGTTTCATCCGTTTCTTCCCTGCCTTCTGTTTCTCCAGCAGTTTACGCTTACGGGTGATATCACCGCCATAACACTTCGCCAGCACATTCTTGCGGAGCGCCTTCACATTCTCTCTTGAAATAATCGTGGAACCAATCGCCGCCTGGATCGCCACATCAAACATCTGCCGGGGAATCAACTTGCGCATCTTCGCCGCCAAAGCCCTTCCCCGCATCTGCGCATTGGCACGGTGCACAATCACCGCCAGTGCATCCACCCTGTCACCATTGATCAGCATATCCACCTTGACCACATCGGACGGACGGTATTCCTTGAACTCATATTCCATCGAAGCATAGCCACGGGAAATGGATTTCATGCGGTCAAAGAAATCAAGCACAATCTCGGCCATCGGCAGGTCATAGGTCAGCCTGACTTGCCGCCCATGGTAATGCATATCCACCTGCACTCCCCGTTTCTGGTTGCACAACGTCATCACAGGACCGACATATTCCTGTGGCAGATAGAGGTTCACCGTCACAATCGGCTCGCGGATCTCAGCAATTTTCGAGGGATCCGGCATCTTGGAAGGGTTGTCCACCCGCAGCACTTCGCCATTGCGCAGTTCGACCTCATAAACCACCGTCGGTGCCGTTGTGATGAGATCCATGCCAAATTCGCGCTCCAGCCTTTCCTGCACAATCTCCATATGCAGAAGGCCAAGGAACCCGCAACGGAAACCGAACCCCAAGGCCTGGGAAACCTCCGGTTCATACTGCAATGCCGCATCGTTCAGCTTCAGTTTCTCCAAGGAATCCCGCAACGCATCATACTGGTTCGCCTCAACCGGGAACAGGCCGGCAAACACCTGTGACTGGACTTCACGGAATCCCGGCAATGGCTCTGCCGCCGGACTGGCAGCCAACGTCACCGTATCGCCGACACGGGCGGACTGCAGCTCCTTGATGCCGGCGATGATGAAACCGACCTGACCGGCAGAAAGCGATGGCAGGGATTTTGACCTTGGGGAAAAGATGCCACAGTCTTCCACCAGGTACTCCGCCCCGGTCGCCATCAGGCGGATCCTGTCTTTCTGCCTGACAACCCCATTCTTGATACGGACCAGCATCACCACACCGACATAATTGTCGAACCAGGAATCAATAATCAACCCCTGCAACGGTGCATCAGGGTCACCTTCCGGTGGCGGGACTTTCTCAACAACCATTTCCAGGATATCCTCAACCCCCATCCCGGTCTTGGCTGAACACAGCACCGCGTCTGCTGCCTCGATACCGATGACATCCTCGATTTCCTCACGGGCATTGTCTGGATCTGCAGAAGGCAGGTCGATCTTGTTCAGGACAGGCAGCACCTCAACATTCAGGTCAAGCGCTGTATAACAGTTTGCCACGGTCTGTGCCTCAACCCCCTGCGAGGCATCTACAACCAACAACGCCCCTTCACAGGCAGACAGTGACCGGCTGACCTCATAGCTGAAGTCAACATGCCCCGGCGTATCAATCAGGTTCAGCAGATAGGTCTGTCCCTTGCCTTGTAATTCAGGGTCGCTGTCTGCGCCTTGATGGTGATGCCCCGTTCTTTTTCCAGTTCCATGGAATCGAGCACCTGGGCTTCCATCTCACGTTCCGACAGGCCGCCGCATATCTGGATGATCCTGTCAGCCAACGTCGATTTGCCATGGTCGATATGGGCGATGATGGAAAAATTACGGATATTTTTCATGCGCACTGAACTTCAAAACCTTAAAAACTGCCATTGATGCAGATGTGACCCAAACACGCTGCCATAAGATACTATTTTATCGGATTTTAACCAAGAATACGCCCCCACATTGCGTCATGGTGAAACACATGGAAAACCCTATTTTGGGCGACGAAAAATAATATGGATAGCATTTATACTCGTGGACATAATTCTTCTCTTTATTGGACTTCTTTTACACTCCGACAATTTTGTATTGTGTTTTTAAATGTTTAAAACGCGAATAATGGACATAGTTTTCAAATTGCAGGCGACCCAACACAATCCCTGGATGAACCCCCAATTCATTTGAGAATTCAATAATGCTTTTTTCGGAAAAATCATCATTCAAAATGAAATCTTGATAACTGGACAACGGAATTAATGTATTTCTTGAAAATTCATCTGCCTCCTGCTCCAAAACATCACTGACGTCTTCCGTGAACGTTTTTTTATTAAAGCTAATGAACTGCCTACTCCTTTTCTCCTGTAAAACATGTTTGATTTCATGAAACACAGCAAACCAGAATGTATCAGCATCATTTCGCCTGTCATTCATTGCCAATATTGCACTTCCCGATTTTTCCCAATAAACTGCCCCATTCACACCAGAATTCTTTAAATACGGTAGCAAAATAAATTTGACGCCACAAGATTTAAATATTTCTTTTAAGCGCGGAATAAACTCTTCCGGGTCTTTTAGTGTCATTGCCCGTATTTCCTGAATATGCCCCTTTAGTTTTTTTGCATCAAAATCGTCTACATCCTCATCTCTAGCAAGACTGATTGCCGTCTGCACCCATGCTCTTGAGTTTATTATATTTTTATCTCTGACATTTGGAACACCGGTTCTAAAATGGACAAGCAAATCTTTATCCAGCAAAACAGACAAGGATGAAACTTTTAGGAACGTATACAGGTTCTTCAATTTTTCAACAACATTACGTGTATTTGGCAATCCTGCTACGCGCACAAAAAATGAATAATCAATGCACTTAATAATTTCTTTTTCTTTGTCCAAATCCTTCCTTCTCTGTATTTCAAGAACTCTTTTGTCATATTCTTTCTGAAGGTTTATCCAGACATCAATACTGGTACCCAGCATATTGGCAAGTTTCTGCGCAAGCTCATCCGATATCCTGCATTTTCCATGCAACAACTCACTCATTGTTTTTTCGGTCGTTCCTAATCGAGCCGCAAACTCAGCTTGGGTAAAGCCCAGAGCCTCCATGTCTTCCACAATGTAATAACCTGGGTGAAAAGCAACAATATCCTGATATTCGAGCATATTATTCATAATGATTTGTTACTCCTGTTATTAGTATTACCTTTATATTTTTGAATTGTGCTGCTATATCGCCTGACTGTATTTTGTTTCCTTCGGCATCACAAGGAATAACTGTAACCCTAAACCCCGTATTGCCAAGACTTATGCTCCATTCTCCTTTCAGATTCCCCTTAAGCAGGTGGAAGCGGTATGCTGGGCGGCTTGCTACATCGGCAAGTGATTCTGCGTTTTGGAGGTAGTTTCCCAATGCAAGAAGCCTCCTTTTTACATCCTGTGAGTACTTCCATACCTTTATATAGGCAGGATTGAATTGTTTCTCAACCCTTAGGTTCCAGTAGACAATTTCCATTATATTAAAATATCTTACCAATTTGGTAATATATTTTAACATACCCGCATGTTATGACAAGCATTCCAGAAGGCAAATCCTTTGTTACAATGAGCGTCATTGGCTAAAGCACCACTTTAGCAGCTTTTTCTCACCTCAACCGTACTAGGAAAAACATGAAGATTCTCGTCACCGGTGGCTGTGGCAACATGGGGCCACACATCATCCGCAAACTGTCTGAACTGGGACATGCCATCCGTACCATCGACCTGGATAAGGAAGGTCTCAAGCAATTTGAAAACACCGACGTTGAAACAGTCTGTGGCAACCTCAATGACCGGGAGCTGGTCCGTTCAGCTGTCAACGGTGTGGATGCCATCATCCATCTGGCATGGAGTTTCTCCGGTTCTTTCCCTGAGCTGATGGATATCGACATCAAGGGATACATCAACCTGCTGGATGCCGCCGTTGAATACCATGTCAAGCATGTCATCAACACGACCACGGCGGTTTCTTATGGCAAGCCCCTGTCCAAGCCCGTCAATGAAGACCAGGCACACCAGGTCTCTTTGTCCCGGGGGCCTGCTTATGCCCTGGCAAAACTGACAACAGAAGAACTGAGCCGCATCTACGCCAGGGAACATGGCCTGCAGGTCAACTCAATGATGGTCTGGTATGCCTTCGGTGACGTCATCGGTGGACGCAACCTGCGTGCCATGATCAAGGATGCCATCGTAAAAGGTGAAATCACCATTCCAGCCGGCAGTGGCGGCAGTTTCATCCAGCTGGATGACTATGTGACCCAGGCACTCGCCATCATGGACAGCAGCATCAAGGGCGAACTGTTCAATGCCGTCACGGTTTACCTGACCTGGGAAGATGTCGCCCAGATCATCGTAAACCGTTATGCCCCGACCGCCAAGGTCAATGCCATTCCACCGGAACAGTGGACGGGAAGCGTGTTCCTGACGGATGACTGGCCGCTGTCCACTGAAAAATCAGAGAAACTGCTGGGCTTCAAGTCTGCCATGACCCGCGAAGAAGCCATGGAAAGCCTCGGCAAAGCCCTGGATGCCTCCGCAGCCCGTGTC
>CALGGD010000390.1 GCA_937916185.1 uncultured Oxalobacter sp.
GGACTGAATCCACAATCCTTGCCCCCGGATCAGAAACCCCCGGGGTTCCTGCATCCGAAACCAACACCACCCGCTCTCCTTTCTCAAGACGGGCAATCAACTGTTCCGCAGCTTCCCGTTCATTATGCTGATGCGCGGCAACCAGTGTCTTGGTCAGACCATAAGCCCCGAGCAATGCCCGGGTATTGCGGGTATCCTCACAGGCAACAGCATCTGCGGCATCAAGTACCGCCAACGCCCGCAGGCTGATATCGCAGATATTCCCGATTGGCGTACCAATCACATATAATGTCGCTTCAGGAATCTGCTGACGGGACATGGCATCCATCAATGGCTGTAACAGCATGGCTGGTTCTCCGGAAAGGCTTGGACAGTTATTGGATTTTGCCCAGACAACCCATAAATATCAAGCAGACCACCAATAACCGGATTTCCCTTGGAGACAATGACGGATGGCCTCTTTCCCGGGTACGTCAACCGAAAGGCAGCAGACAGGAACAAAAGCCGAGGAAGATGCGTTGACCTTCCTGCAGGAACAGGGTCTGACACCCGTCACCCGGAATTTCAGGTGCCGTTTCGGTGAAATCGACCTGATTATGCAGGAAGGGAAAACCCTCGTCTTCATTGAAGTGCGTAAACGGAAAAACCGTCTCTATGGCGGAGCCGTAGCAAGCATTACACCAGCCAAACAGCAGAAAATCATCAAAACCGCCTATTTTTTTCTGCAACGTTACAAAACATTACCAGCTTGCCGCTTTGATGTTGTAGCATGGGATGGAAATGAGTGCCAATGGCTGAAAAACACGATTGAAGTGACATAACATCAGGCAGGGAACAACCGATGAAAACACGAATCCTTGGACACTTTAAAGAGAGTGCCGAGCTGAAGAAAAAAGCCGCATTGGAGCTGGCGGAACCGATTTCGCGTGCCGCAGGACTGATGTACAACGCCCTGACGCAAGGCAACAAGATCCTTGCCTGTGGGAATGGCGGCTCTGCAGCGGACTGCCAGCATTTCGCCGCTGAACTGGTCGGCCGTTTTGAGCGGGAACGGATGCCCTTGCCTGCCATGGCGCTCACAACAGACTCATCCATCATGACAGCAGTCGGAAATGATTACAGCTTTCAGGATATTTTCACCAAGCAGGTACAGGCCTTTGGCCAGCCTGGTGACATCCTGCTTGCCATCTCCACCTCCGGCAATTCAGGCAACGTCATTGCCGCCATTGAAGCCGCCCACGAACGGGAAATGCATATCGTTGCCCTGACAGGCAAAGGCGGTGGAAAAATTAAACCGATGCTGAAAGAAGACGATG
The DNA here is from genome assembly GCA_937916185.1 of uncultured Oxalobacter sp. Classification (GTDB taxonomy): domain Bacteria; phylum Pseudomonadota; class Gammaproteobacteria; order Burkholderiales; family Burkholderiaceae_D; genus Oxalobacter. Next base: position 1,317 of record CALGGD010000390.1, read on the forward strand.
TGGAAATCTGTGTCCCCCATGACAGGACAGCCCGCATCCAAGAAGTCCATCTGCTGACCATTCACTGCATCTGCGATGGTATTGATGCAGCCTTTTTTGGAGAAGACACCCATGAATAACGCTAATTTCCGTTGGAAAAACACCTTGGCAAAAATCATGCTCGCCGGTGCATTGAGCTGTTCCCTGACCGCCTGCGTACCGGTCATGCTGGTCAGTGGCGCTGTCGGGGGCGGTATGGCAGCAACTGACCGCCGTACAGTCGGCATGCAGACTGAAGACAAGGTCATCACCCTCAAAGGCGAAAACATCGCCTCTAAAATCTCCGGTGAGAACGGTCATGTCAACGTGGCATGCTTCAACCGCAAGGTCCTGCTGACCGGTGAAGTTGACAGCGAAGCCACCAAGCAGGCGGTTGCCAACGAAATCTCCGGTATTGAGAATGTCCTGGCGGTTGTCAATGAACTGGCGGTTATGGCACCCTCCACCATCGGTTCCCGTTCAAACGACTCCCTGATCACCAGCAAGGTCAGCACCAGCTTCCTGGCAGAGAAAGACCTGTACTCCCATGCTTTCAAGACCATCACCGAACGCGGCACCGTTTACCTGATGGGACGTGTGACCGAACGTGAAGGCAACCATGCCGCACAGGTCGCCTCAGGTGTCAGTGGCGTCCAGCAGGTTGTCAAGGTCTTTGAATACATCACCGAAGAAGAACTGCAGAAGATGAAAGTCGTTCAGCAGACCGAGAACAACAACACTTCATGGGATGCGCCGCCTGACGAAATCAGCGAGTAAAGGCGGAATATACCGGTCTGGTTGGCTCAATCCAGCCAGACCATCAGCTGACGGACAGCCTCCTCCACAGCCTCAAGGGAAGGCACTTCATTTTCCCCGCCCAGGCTGATGACCTTTGGCGACCAGTCACAGCAGGTCCGCCATCGGGGGATATTGCAGTAAATCTGTACCGTCGGCTTGTCATAGGCAGCAGCCAGATGCGACAGGCCGGTATCCACCCCGACAACAAAAGACGCCCTGCCTGTCACGGTGGATATGTCGGTGATTGACAGCCGTGGCAGCACTGCTGCATCTTCCAGATCAGCTGCCAGCCTTTCCGCTTCTGTTTTCTCAGCAGGATTTCCCCAAGGCAGCAGGATTTTCAAACCCTTCTCACGCAGCATCGCGCCAATCCGGAGCCAGTTCGGATGCGCCCATTTCTTTGATTCCCGTGAAGTCCCATGGAAAAACAGCGCATACGGCTGTTCCGGTATCCAGTCATAATGCTCCGTGGAAACCGTCAACCCAAAATCCGGTGGCGTATCGATGGTATAACCCAACGCCTTCGCAATCATCTCACGGCTGCGCTGCACCACATGGATATGTTTTTCCATCTTGATGCTCTGGTCGTGGAACAGACGGGAAACCGGTTCATAGCTGGAACCATCTGTCCTGTTGCCCAACCCGACCTTTTTCCCACCGGGAGCTGTCTGGGAAAAGCCCATGATGATGCCCGTCTTCAGCAGCCCCTGTGTGTCAAACACCCAGTCATACGCCTCTGCTTTCAACCGCTTGCGGAAAGCGGCGAAATCCGCCCTGGTTGATGAGGAGAAAGGATGCTTCCGCCAACGGCGCAACGCAAAGGGAACCACTTCATTGACATGGCGGTTCTGCTTGACCAGCCCAGCAAACCCTTCCTCAACCACCCAGTCGATGATGGCATCCGGGTAATGGCGGTGGATATCCGCCAATACGGGCAGATTATGGACAACATCACCCAAAGAGGAGACGCGGACAATCAGGATTCGCATTTCGCTGGCAAGGAACTTGACTGAAAACGGTATTAGAACATAAGCGGCGGGAAAAAGGGAAATGCCCTGTCTTTCCTTATTTCTTGTCAGCAGTTGCTGGAGAAATCCCCTCGCTGCTGAAATGGTCACACCATGCCTGAATCTGGCTGTAAAGGAACAGCCGGCGGTTTTCAGGAAGCTTGTCCAACAAGTTGGCAATACTGTCTGCCATCGCATGGGGTGCAGTTGATGTTCCGGTAAACAGATGGGGAAGCGGCATATCAATTGCATTGGCAATCTTGCTCAATGTCGCAAGGCTCGGTGCAACAGCCCCCCGTTCGATACGTGAAATAGAAAGCGTATCGACATCAATCTGTTCAGCAAGCTGCGCCTGCGTCTTCCCGACGGACTTTCTTGCCTTGGCGATGTTCCTGCCCAACTGGATAGAAATATCCGCACTGCCTTTGTTCATAACATTACCTGCCCAAATTCCCAGTCTTAGCACGTAATGTTGTGTGGATTCCGTTTCTTATGTAATATCGTTACTTGTCTATAATATTCATGTTAGGCATACAGCCCAACCCGGAACCCCGACACCCTTTGAAGGAATCAAATGATGATAGGCAACATTTTCTCCTCCTTCCAAAAGGATTCTTCCAACGAGAATCCCAGCGAGACCAGCAACATCGACCTGGATGATTCCGGAAATCCTGGCAATCCTTCTGGAACAGGCCCATCAACCGCTTCAGGAACAGAAAAACCATTTCCTGGAACAGAAGTGCCTGCTGCTGAAGAAACAGTCTCAACACCAGAAGACCCGGCTCCTGTTCCAGCAACGGAAGAAACCACGGAGCCAATCCCAGAAACAGAAACAGCAGACCCAGCACCATCTGAACACGAAATCCTGAAACAGGCACTCGACGACATCAAATCAGGACTTGCCACATTGCAGGAAAGCTTCGACCAGAAAATCAAGACAGATGCCAAAAAGAACGAACAGTTCGACAGGCTGCACGATGAACTGCAGGACTACCGCAACGGTACTTTTGACAAGAACATCGATGCCATCGCCCTTGAGATCATCCGTCTGATCGATGAGTTGGGAAATGACGCTGATTTCTACCAAGAAACTGCCGAAACAGACGGAACCGCCAAGGCACTGTATAAAAAAACCGATGACCTGCGCCAGGAACTCCTCGACATCCTGTACCGCCAGAGCATCGAACCCTATCAGGAAAAATCAGAAGAACTGGACAGCCACCGGCAGACAAATGTCCAGACCGTCACCACTGAAGAAGCAGAAAAACACCGGAAGATTGCTGAGCGTGTTGCAGACGGTTATGAGAAAAACGGGCGGGTCATCCGCAAGGAACGTGTCAAGGTCTATCGGGCAGTTCCACCAAAAACCGAATAATCAACTAAATAGAGATTGGAAAATATCATGAGCAAAGTATTTGGCATTGACCTGGGAACCACCTATTCCTGTATCGCCTATATCGACCCGACAGACCAGGCTGTCGTCCTGAAAAACGCTGAAGGTGACCTGACAACCCCTTCCGCTGTCTGGTTCGACACGGCAGAAGATGTCCAGGTTGGCATCAGTGCGAAAGAAGCCGCGAAGACCGACCCAGAGAAAGTCGTGACTTTCATCAAACGCTATATCGGACAGGCAGGCTACGTCAGGAACATTGATGGTGTTGACCTGAAACCTGAAGAAATCTCTTCCTATATCCTCCGCAAAGTGGTCAATGATGCCGAAGAAACCCTTCGGATGGAAGGCAAGCTTGATGACAACGAACATGTCAATGATGTCGTCATCACCTGCCCTGCCTACTTCGGTCTCGCGGAACGTACCGCAACCGAAACCGCAGGCAAGCTCGCTGGCCTGAATGTCCTTGCCATCATCAATGAACCGACAGCGGCAGCCATCTCATACGGTCTGTCGAATGACCGGGCAAAAACCGTGCTGGTCTATGACCTTGGCGGTGGCACATTCGACGTCACCATCGTGAAAGTCGATGGCAAACAGATTCGGGTCGTCGCCACAGGTGGTGATAAGGAACTGGGCGGCAAAGACTGGGACGACCGGATCCTGACCTACCTGGCAGATGAATACAAACACCAGAGCGGTACCAATGACGAGATTCTGGACGATGAATATGCAACCCAGGAACTGCTGCTGGATGTCGAGAAGAACAAGAAACTGCTGACCAGTAAGGAAAAAACACCGATTTCCATCAACTTCAAGGGCAACCGCCAGCGTCTGGAACTGACCCGCGA
>CALGGD010000391.1 GCA_937916185.1 uncultured Oxalobacter sp.
CCCAGTCCGCAGAAGAGGTCTGCCACCCGGTGGTCCGGCCGGATGTCAAGCAGCCTGAGTGCCCGGGAAACGAGCACTTGGTTGATGTGATAATTGACCTGGGTGAAGTCACCGGGCTTGAATGGCATCGTGACGCTGAATTCCGGCAGGACATACTGCAACCGGTTCCCAGCGGGATAGAAGAGATGGACGGTGTCCGGCCCCTTGGTCTGCAACCACCATTGGATGTCATGTTCATCGGCAAACCGCCTGAGCCTGGCCTCATCGTCCTGTGCCAGGGGTGCCATGATGCGCAGCAGCAGCGCGGTCACCGGTTTGACGCCATCACTGCCGATGGCGACCTCAATCTGCGGCACCTGGCTGAAAATGCTGAGGGATCCGATCAGTTCCCGCAACGGCACCAGCAGGGCTGACATATGGGGAGGCAGTACCGGGCATTGGGTCATATCGGTGATATAGCGGGACTGTTTCTCGCGGAAACCGACCAGGATGCCGCCTTTCTTGGGCACATGGTTGACGGAAAGGCGGGCACGGAAACGGTATCCCCAGTAAGGGCCATGGACAGGTGGCAGGATGCTTTCCGCCTTGACCTTGCCGATATGCCGGAGGTTGTCTTCCAACACCCGCTGTTTGACGGCAACCTGGGCAGACGGTTCCAGGTGCTGCATGGAACAGCCGCCACATTTCCCAAAACAAGGACATTTTGGCTGTATCCGCAGGGATGATGCTTTCAGGATGGAAACGGCTGTCGCCAGCTCCCAACGGCTTTTCTTTTTCCAGCTTTCCGCAATGACGGTTTCTTGGGGCAGTGCCCCCTCAACAAAGACGACTTTGCCACTGGCATCCCCTGTCCCATCCGGCAGGAAGCCGACACCCCTGCCTTCGGCATCCAACGCATGGATCTGGATGGTATGGGTGGTCTTGGTTGCCATAAGCTTCCTGTTTCAACAAAAAGACCGCCAGATGCCTTCAGGCATGCAACGGCCTTGCTTTTCCCGCATCAGGGCAGGTATTTGGTCGGATCGACCGGTTTGTTCTGGAAACGGATTTCAAAGTGCAGTTTGGCACGGCCGCTGTCGGTACTCCCCATTTCAGCGATCTGCTGCCCCCGGCTGACCCGCTGTTTCTCGCTGACCAGCATCCTGCTGTTATGGGCATAAACGGACAGGACATTGCCGCTGTGCTTGATGATGACCACATTGCCGTAACCGGTCATGGTTCCCTTGTAGAGCACGGTGCCATCGGCTGCCGCTGAGACTTTCTGCCCTTTGCTGCCACCGATATCAATCCCGCGTCTCGCCGTTGTATAGGAAGAGACGATCTTGCCCTGTGCCGGCCATGCCCAGTTGATGTTGCGGACTTCTGAGATACCACCGGTTGCCGCAGGTTTCTGGGTGGTCGAAGCGGTGGATGGCGCAGCAGTCTTTTCGGTCGATGCCGGTGTCTGCACCGAGGCTGCTGTGGCCGGCTGCACCCGCAGTTTCTGACCGACCTCAATCGAATCCGCAGAATCCAGGCTGTTCCAGGAAACCAGTTCGGCGACACTGTGGTTGGACCGTCGGGCGATGCCGGACAATGTATCGCCTGATTCAACCGTATAGTAGGTGACATCCTTGCCAATGGCGGGTTTCACCACAGATGCCGGTCTTGATGCGGTGTCTGCTGAAGAACCTGTGCCGGATGCGGTGTCAACGGGACTTGTCGTCGCCTGGTTCTCCGGTGGCTGGACACGCAGCACCTGGCCGACCTCAATGACATCCGGTGAACTGAGCTCATTCCATGCGACCAGTTCAGAAACACTGCGCCCTGACCGTCTGGCAATCTGGGAAATCGTATCACCCGGTTCTACCGTGTAATTGACGGTATCGGCATCAATGCCCTGCTTCTGGCGGGGATTGGTCTGTCCGGAAATATCAGAAATCGGGGCTGTCTGCTGTGTGCTGCTGCATGCGCAGAGCAAGGTGCAGGCCAGGATGGTGAGGGTGTAAGCGGTCTTTTTCATAGGCATCCCTGATCTCGGTGTTGTTATGCTGCTTTCTGCCAATCCATTGGAATAATCCAGTATACCCTATCATAGGGTCTTTTCCATGATTGTTTCAATATCTTACGACTTCTGGCAGGTCAACGCAGGATTTCCGACAGGGTTTCCATACCGGCATAATGTGTCCAGTCCAGCTGCAGCGGGGTCACTGAGACCCATCCCCGTTCAATGGCATGGAAGTCGGTGCCTTCCACCGCATCCATGATGGTGCCATAAGGCCCTATCCGGTAGGCTTCCTGACCGTCTTCTGTCCTGTCGGGCACCACGCCCGGTGAAGGGTTCCGTCTGCCAAGACGGGTCACTTGATGGACAGTCAGTTCAGCATGGGGCTTATTGGGGATATTGACATTGAGCAGCCAAGGCGCAGGCAGCCTGCCATAAACCTTGAAGACAATGTCCGCTGCTGTTTCCGCCGCGCTGTCGAGATGCTGCCAGCCCCGTTCAACCTGTGAGAAAGCGATGGCAGGGATGTTGTAGAGAAACCCCTCTGTGGCAGCGGCGACTGTCCCTGAATAGATGGTGTCTTCCCCCAGGTTCTGCCCTTCATTGATGCCGGAGACAATCAGGTCAGGACGCCATGGCAGGAGCGCTGTCAAGGCGATATGCACACTGTCAGCCGGTGTGCCCTGCACGCTGTGGAACCCCGGTCTGCCATGGGAAACGGGAATCGGCCTGCTGACTGTCAGGGAGCTGGATGAGGCGGAACGGTTGCCGTCAGGCGCCACGACAATGACCTCAGCCCTGCCGGAAAGCGCCTCTGCCAGAGCCAGGATACCCGGTGCCTGCCAGCCATCATCATTTGTCACCAATATCCGCATGGTCACCCTGCCTTTATCGACATACAGGTTATCGGGATGCCTATGACCGGTTCCTCACCCTTGTTCAGGAACCGTCAGCAGGGACTGCACTTCCTTGAGGTCTGTCCGGATCTGTGCGATGGCATCATTGAGGTCTGCCTTGATCTGCCGGATATCCGCTGAGAAGGCTGCCAGCTGTCCCTGTGTGGGCGCTTCCGCTTCCGGCAGGCTGGCTCCCCGTTCATTGAGTTTGTTCCGTGCGCCGATGATGGTGTATCCCTGCTCATACAGCAGTTCACGGATACGCCGGATCAGCAGCACTTCATGGTGCTGGTAATAACGCCGGTTGCCACGGCGCTTGACAGGTTTCAGCTGGGTGAACTCATGTTCCCAATAACGCAGGACATGCGGTTTTACACCACATAGTTCACTGACTTCACCGATGGTGAAATAGCGCTTCGCAGGAATGGATGGCAATGCCGCTGTTCCTGTTTTCTGGACTTTCTCGTTCATAGCCCCTCGCTTTCCCTGTCAATTGTCTCTGTTACCCTTATTCGACCATTGCCTTGAGTTTCTGGCTTGCATGGAACGTGACCACCCGCCGTGCGGTGATCGGGATTTCTTCCCCGGTCCGGGGGTTCCTGCCCGGACGCTGCGGTTTATCGCGCAGCTGGAAATTGCCGAATCCTGACAGTTTGACGGTTTCCCCCTGCTCCAGGGCGCGGCTGATTTCTTCAAAGAAGGTCTCAACCATTTCCTTGGCTTCACGCTTGTTCAGCCCGACCTGCTCATACAGGAGTTCTGTCAGTTCCGCCTTGGTCAGGGTCGAGGTGTTCTGACCGGTTCCTTCCTGCATACTGGATACTGTATCTGATGTCATCAGTGTTTTTTCCATTCTCTTTCTTGTCTCTTTGTTTTCAGGGCATCAGGCACGCAGCTTTGCACCGAGGTGTTTTTCAGCGGCTGCAACAAACGCATTGATGGCAGTGTCAACGGTCTCATCCTGCAAGGTTCCATTGCTGTCCTGCAGGGTGAAACGGAACGCCAGGCTCTTTTCGTTGGCATCCAGTCCTTTTCCTCGATAATCATCAAACAAAACAACGCTTTGCATAATCCCGCACTGGGGATTATTATCTTTTTCCTTGTTGAAGATGTCAATGATATCCTGAACAGGTGTCCCTGTCTTCACCAGCAGCGCAATATCCCGTGTCACAGGCTGGAACCGGGATATCTCATGGTACTGCGGCACGTTGACCGACTGGAGGGGGGCGGCATCGACCTCAAACAGGACCCGATGGCCCTGCAACGCCTGAAGGAAGCTGCCGAAAAGGCCAAGATCGAGTTAAGCTCGTCGAGCGAGACCGAAATCAACCTGCCTTACATCATGCCCGTCAACGGCATCCCGCAGCACTTGGTCCGCACCTTGAGCCGCGCCAAGTTCGAGCAATTGGCCGACAAGCTGATCCACGACACCATCGAGCCTTGCCGTCGCGCCTTGCAAGACGCCGGCTTGACTGTCAACGACATCGACGATGTCATCTTGGTGGGCGGTTCGACCCGTATCCCTGCCATCCAGAACATCGTCCGCGACTTCTTCAAGAAGGAGCCTTCGAAGGGCGTCAACCCCGACGAAGTGGTGGCCATCGGCGCCTCCATCCAAGGCGGTGTCTTGACCGGCGAGGTGAAGGACGTGCTGCTGCTCGACGTCACCCCGTTGAGCCTCGGCATCGAGACCCTCGGCGGCGTGATGACCAAGCTCATCGAGAGCAACACCACCATCCCGACCCGCAAGTCGGAGGTCTTCTCGACCGCTGCCGACAACCAGCCCTCGGTCGAAATCCACGTGCTGCAAGGCGAGCGTCCCATGGCCGCGCAAAACAAGACCATCGGCCGCTTCATCCTCGACAGCATCCCGCCCGCGCCGCGTGGCATCCCGCAGATTGAAGTCACCTTCGACATCGACTCCAACGGCATCCTGAACGTCTCCGCCAAGGACAAGGCCACGGGCAAGACCCAGAGCATCCGCATCGAGGCCTCGTCGGGCCTGACCGACGCCGAGATTGAGCGCATGAAGAACGAAGCCCAGGCCAACGCCGAAGCCGACAAGAAGGAACGCGAGCGCATCGACAAGCTCAACCAAGCCGACAGCATCATCTTCCAGACTGAGAAGCAGCTGAAGGAATACGGCGACAAGCTGCCTGCCGACAAGAAGGCTGAAATCGAGGCTGCCCTCGGCAAGCTGAAGACCGCTCACCAGAGCCAAGACATCGCCGGCATCGACGCTGCCATGGCCGAGATGAACGCCGTATGGCAGAAGGCCAGCGAGGAGATGTACAAGAACGCCGGTGCCCAAGGCGGCCCGCAAGGCGGCTTCGACCCCAGCAACTTCGCAGGCGGCGGCTTCACGGGCGGCAACCCCAACCAAGGCCCGCAAAACAACAACGGCGGCGACGACAGCGTTACCGACGCGGACTTTGAGGAAGTGAAGTAAGGTAACCAACCACCAACGATAACCAAAAATGAAGAAAAAGGTGTGGCTCATCGAGCTGCACCTTTTTTGGCTTATTTCTTCCAAACGGGCAGATTCTGCCAGTCTGACGGGAATCCCATCTCTTTAAGTTTCAAAAGGCGATGATGGTCATTCAGCAAATCCATTAGGTTGTACTTGAAGGAATTTCCAGGGCTAAGGATGTCCACAACGTACTTGATTGCCGACAACAGAGCAAAGAGTTTGTTTGGCTTGATCGTCCTCGTGCTTCCTGTCGTTAGAAAAGGGCGACTTGTATTATATGCTAATTTCAAATGCACAACAAAACGTCTGTTCCAGATGCGACTATGATGAGCGCAACAGTTGCGCAAGTTGGAGAAAGCATGAAGCCAGTTGGCAAAAACATCTTCATTGCCAACGCCAAAAGCCAAGGCAATCTGCTTTTTTTCAGGACACTTGTCGAGCATTTTGTACATTCGGCTTAGGGTTCCAAATGAGACCACTTCCAACGACATCCAAGTTGGAGGCATTTCAGGTGTGTCGTATTTTGTTTTGTAGTGCTTGATAAAATCCTCGTTGCTTCGTTCCACGTCATCAGTCACATCGTCAATCAGGCTCGAGAAACTGTCCTCTGAAGTGCGGGAAAACCAACTTTTGTCCAAATACCAAAATGGATCTTGGCTTTTGTTTGAATATACCAACGACAATTAGGTGCGAATAGCCACTTCGATCTTTTCCAATTCATTGAATACCAAACTTCGCAATCGGCGATCAAAAACGTATAAATCGATAATGTCACTGAAATCGATGTCGTCCTCAAGAAACTCGTGGTCGGCATCAGGGTCGTTGTCTTGGAATGGGAATGTGTATGCTCGAAGCCGATAGTAACTGATGTTTTGCAAATAGTTTCTCGCCAACTTCCTATCAGAGAAATTCAGCCCTCTTTGTTCAAGGCGGTCAATCTGTTCATCAACAGTGAGTGGTTTCTTCGTGTAGAGCATAAGCAGGGATTCAATATAAAACAAAAATCGAAGACCCCCCTGGTGCGCTGAACTAACGGGAAGCGAGGGAGGTCATATCGAGCGCAAAAATACGCATAAAAACGATACAAACAACCATAAATGACAAAAATTCGTCATTTTTCGTAGTTGATTCTTGGCTCTAGTACAATAACAGACCGAAAAATTCGTTAGATGAGTATGGAAAAGCAAAAACACACGGCGAAGAGCGTGATGGAACTATTCAGGCAGTTGCCAGAAGGAGAGCGAGCCGAGCTTCTCAAGATGCCCGAAGGATTGCAAGATAAAATATTGAAATAATTTGCATTGAAGTTATGAAAAAAGTATTTTTATTCTTATTTGTATTGATTCCATATACAGTCATAGGGAAAGTAATTGTGCCTATGGAAAGACAGGAAAATGGACTGTATCTCATACCTTGCACAGTTAATGGAGTGCCTATGAAATTTATCTTTGATACTGGTGCTAGCGGTGTTAATATTTCTATGGTTGAAGCCTTATTCTTATTAAAGAATGGACATATTCAAGAATCTGATATCAAAGGAACTTCACATGCTCAAATAGCAAATGGTGAGATTGTGGAGAACACAAGGATTTTATTGCGTAAAATAGAAATTGGAGGAATAGAGATTAATGACGTTGATGCTACAGTATCACATAATTTGAATGCTCCTCTCTTATTAGGACAATCAGCAATAAGTAAGTTAGGAACCATTCAATTAGATGGCACGAATTTAATTATAAAAGATGCTAAAGTTATAGAAGGACAAGATGACAGAAAAATCGACTTGTTCCAGTTCGGATTAATCGTTATAATCATAGCAATTGTCAGCTGTTTCGCCTATATTGTCTTTTCAAAACTCAAGAAACAAAATTACACCCTTAAAACCGAAGATTTAGGAAGTACTTCATCAAAAAACAATAAGCCATTTGTGGATAAATTCCATATTTTAACATGGTTAAAAAGTAGAAAATACATTTTATACATAGCTTATTGCTTTATGCTATTGTTGTCTGCGTTGGTCATTGAACTGCACATTAAAAATAAGCGTGAAAAACTTTATTCCGAATTGAGAGAAAGTCTTCGGAATACATTTGGCGATTTTATGACTCATATAGTAGCCTTACAGTTCAACGAGATAAACGAATTAGAATACGAAGAAGTTCCAATTCCCGAACTAATTATAGACGATAATAACGCTATAAACGACAAAAGAAAAAAGAAACAATGGAGCAATATGTTTTCTGGGATTGAACACGTGTATAAAATAACAGACGGGGGATTCAAAATGATAGGAATGCAATATGCAATAGTACCAATCAATATCAATAATGACGGGTCTGTCTTAACAGGAGAAGGAATTCGAGGTTTTTTTCGTTTTCCCTATATGATTTGTGTTCCAGATGGATTAGAATTTAATACTGAGATAGCAAAAATCATTATCGAAAAATCAAAATCATTGGATATAGTGTATTGTGAACCAGACCGATTCAGTACTGCAATGGAAATCTTATCAACTCAAAACGAATATTACCACTTCGTTGGAAGAAATAGCTTTATGCTGGACAGTTTGCCATTGTGTTTTTACGACGAGACGACCGGAACTGATCCAATATATGATAACAATAAATTCACCGGGTATTATTGGTTTGGAATGAATAAAATCGGTCAATATAGAGTTATTTATGCATATAAAAATGGATTTGCGCAGAGAATTGAAGAAAAAGATGGTTTTAAAGCCTCTATAAAAGATAGGGTGATTTATCATGGTATAACATTTATCCTTCTTACAATCATATTGCTTCTAATCTTGTATTGTGTAAGACAATCCAATAAGGCAGGAACACTGATGTAAATACATTTTTATTAGAGACAAAAAGAATTTAGAAACGTGTTTTGTTAGGGATAATAAATAAAAGTTATGATATGCTGAAGCTGCTGAGCTTGGACATGACATGTCACAATTCAACTATGCCGTATGCTGTGAAAAAGGTGTGGGTATAAAACCCGATCTTGAAAAAGCCGAAATATGGTACACATTTGCTGCAAATCAAGGATACAAATCTGCGCAAGAGAAGCTGAAAGAGTTACAGAAAAGAAAGTAAAAATCTCTACCTTCCAAGCCGCCGCTGTTACGGATTTACTTCACCCACAAACCACCTCAGCCGAACACCCCAGCACTCTCGCCAAAGAAAAAACCGTCAGTGGCATGACCTTTATTATCATAAGGTTTGGCATGAGGTGAATTTCGATCAAAGAATAAAACCGAATCATTGTTATTTAGAAATTGTATAAATTAACCCATAAGTTTACTATTTTGACAGAAAAAATGGTTTTATTTCAAAAATAAAGTCTATTTTTGCAACATAAAAAGGCAAAAGTAAACCTGTAAGTTAATCTTGAATTGGAAATAATAGCCATATATCCACCATATATCTACAGCATCCAGTACGATGATGTAGAGGAAAACGAATTCGACAGGTTGTTCCAACAATGGAACGACATGGGTCATGTAACGCAGTTCTTTGACACTTATCAGGAGTTTCTGAAGTCTCCTATCTGGCAAAACATATCCGAACCTGAAGACGCTGCGCGTCAGGTGTTACAGGAAGCCGCCGATTTGGAAGACCTCTTTGATGAATTGTATGATAATACGGTGAATGGTGAGGCAAAAGACTTTGATTCACACTTCCATTATTTGGAAGGCAAATACAAATACGAACTCGAAAGACCACCCATGAAATCGTATGGGACGGACAGACCTTCTCTTCTTAGAATTTATGCGATAAAGATGGACACCAACACTTACCTAATTACAGGAGGAGGTATTAAACTGGCTGAAAAGATTCAAGACTCACCCGATTTGAAGAAACATGTATTGAATAACATTGACCGGGTAAGAGAGTTCCTTAAAGCCAATGGCATCATGGATAGTGATGATATGGAAAACAATTAATCAACCTCAAAACAACTAAGAATTATGACTTTTAACCCAGAAAAATTGGCAGCTATAGCTAAACCTCGTAGCGAAGAAGCAAAAGAAAAAGCACGATTCCGAAAGGAAAACCGCGATTGGCTGAGAATGTCCCAAGAGATAGCTCTTTGTCTCCATTACTATCTCCGCAAGACGGGCTTAACCCAAAAAGAGTTGGCCGACAAAATGGGGGTATCGGCAGTGTATGCCGGAAAACTCCTAAAAGGAGGGGAGAACCTGACCTTGGAAACCATCTGCAAGATTCAGAAGGTAATTTGCGAAAACTTGATCACTGTAGCAAAACCGTATGTTAGCACGACGGTGATAAGTTTCCCTGTTCGATATGGATTCTCGCCAAATGCAATAACCAGCGAGAGATTCTCAGACAATCAATTGTCACAAGACACTTATGTACCAACAATGGCATCTTTGGTTGCCTAAACAGTCAAGATTATGGAACAACAAGTAATGTATAAGTTCAGCAGGATGGAACTCGAACAATTTGCCATGTTTGAGGAGAATTGCAATCCGGAACTGAAGGAAGTGCAATTTCATACCGAAGCACAATTCTCGTATGACGCAGACAATTACATACTTTGCAGTAAGATTGTCGTCAATATGGCTACTCAAGAAAATCCTTTGGTAAAAGCTGAACTGAAAAGCTATTTCAACCTTCAGCCGGAGTCCGTCGAAAACTTGCGCAAGGATGGCCGTATCACGTTTGCTCCGCCTTTGTTGGTGCAGTTCGCTTCTTTATGCTATGGCTCTATTAGAGGGGTGATATTTGCAAAAACACAAGGAACCCTCATTAACCATTTCATCCTTCCTCCCGTTTATTTTGGCAATTTGATAGACAAAGGATTTGTTGTAGAAGGTTGAATAAATGTTCACCCGCATGGACAGTCTTCCTGACCAACCCCTCCAAACCATGAACGAAAACAACAATATGAACACTGCAATCTTGTCACATTTGGAACAAGTGGAACGGGAAAACGACGTCCGTGTCCTGCTCGCCGTGGAGTCGGGCAGCAGGGCTTGGGGCTTCCATTCCGCCGAAAGCGACTGGGACGTGCGCTTCGTGTATGTCCACCGGCTCGACTGGTACCTGAAAGTGAACGAAGGCCGCGACGTCATCGAGCACATGTACGACGACGACGTTGACCTTGTGGGCTGGGAGCTGCGCAAGACCTTGCGCCTGTTCCAGAAGTCGAACCCCGCGCTGATGGAATGGCTCCATTCCCCGATTGTCTATCGCGCCGACGAGGGTTTCCTGTCGCGCCTGCGAGGGCTGGAGCCGGCCTATTTCAACCCCATCAAGACGATGTACCACTACGCGAGCATCTACATCAAGCACGACAAACGCTACCTGCAAAACGCCGCCTACCCGCTGAAGCGGTTCCTCTATTACCTGCGCGGCATCTTGGCGTGCCGTTGGGTGGAGGAAAGGCAGTCCATGCCGCCCGTCCCGTTCAGCGAATTGGTGGACGGCACCGTCGCCGACGCTTCCATCCGCCGGAAAATCGACGAATTGGTGGCCTTGAAAAGGCAGAGCAAGGAAAATGACCTCAAGGAAGTGGACCCCGAACTCGTGGAATACGCCCGCCACTGGGCCGACCATTACACGGAACGCATAGGCACCTTCCGCCCCGAACTCGAAAAGGCCTCGTCCGAAGCATTGGACGCGATTTTGTTTGACATGGTTCGGGGTTAAACTAGATGATTTCATCGTTCCATAACGCCTTGAAGAAATCGGTCGCATAATACAAGTCGATGATACACAATTCACATCTCATATTGCAACGCCGCCACCTGCAATTCCTTCTTCATGCGATGCCTAAGCAAGCGCGGCTCTATGACTTGCATGTGTTGGCCGAAGCCCAAGATGATGCGCTCCAGCTCTGGGTTGGGAACTACCTCTATGGTGACCTCAATGCCACCGTCATCCGTTTTCCTGACCACCTTTTGGGTGCCATGCAACGGTTTGGTGATGACGTATGGCGCTTGGTTGGCATCCACCCTTAGCCTCACAGTCTGGGACTCGCTGTTCAAATCCTTTGTCACCCCAACGATGTTGTCGAAGTAATGCTCCGGGTCAAAGAAGGTGTTCTCCACAAAGGGCTTGTCCTCATACGGCTCAACAGACACAATGCGGTCTAAAGCGTAGTTACAGATGCCCTTGCGCACATAGTCGTAGCAGATGATGAACCAGCGGTTGCGGTATTCCTTCAACAGATACGGCGAAATGGCGAACGGCCTGGGGTGCCTCGCCTTGAACGACTGATAGTTGATGATGATGGCCTTCTTCGCAAGGATGTATTGGTATAGTGCGCTTACATGCTCCAGTCCCTTCAGCCGCTCGTTCTTCTCTAAATGGATTGCTGGAATGTCATGCTTCGTGGTCACGGCGATATGGTCGCCCAACTTGTCGATGATGTCCGTCACGGGGCTGAATTGCGAAAACATCTGGAAGTGGCGAAGGATGTCCATTGCCTGCTGCAAGGTGCTCACATCGGCATCCGATAGGGGAATGTTGGTGATGCTGTAGTTTTTGTCGGCGTAGGTGTAATATTTCTTGTCCACCACGATGATTGGCGCTTCGTAGCCTAATTTGTTGCTGCGCATGAGCTGGATGTCGGCCTGCACCGTGCGTCGGCTCACGCCCTCGGTGCGGCCTTCGCAGTCGTAGATGGCCTCCGAGCAAGCCTCGATGAGGTCATCAAGCGTCCAGCGGCGATAGCGGTTCTGCAAGCAGCGGTCTATGGTGGTCAAGCGGATAAGTTGGCTTCTGTTGAGTGGCATTTCTTGAAAATTTTTGCAAAAAAACAAAATTTTTTCCAACTGCGCAAATAGGCTGCGCAGTAGGTGTCGTATCTTTGCAGCGTCAAATGACAAAAAGGGTTCTTTGAGCTGGTGAAAAATAGGGCAAGTGCCGTAGGAAAGACATACTTCGGATGGATAGTGTCGCTGGTTCGAATCCAGCCATTGAGGGTTGGGTCTCCATCTTCAATGTAGCTTAGTTGGTAGAGCATATCGACGTCTCTCCGCCTGTCGCCTTGCCTTAATTACATAAGGTGGTTGCCGTATCGTAGGGATACTTCACGGATGTACAGAATCTCGATGGGCGGATGCCCAATACCCCTCCGAGCCTGTCGCACCACCTTTCTTTGGAACTTTGGCAGATATGGTATATGCACCGGACTGAAAATCCGGTGAACGTGGTTCGAGTCCACGAGGTTCCACAAACTAACACTTTGAGCCATGAGATTCAACACTAAGAAAGAGGAAGAAGGGAAGGTAAAAAACCATGAAGGAGCCGAGGCTTTCGTCATGACGCCTGAGTTGGAATTGTACACCGCCGTCGTTACCGCGTCATTGACCGACAAGTTCTATGAGTCAAACGACGAGCGGATGAATCGCATCGTCAGCCTGATAGCCAAGGTTGACCCTTTGTTTGTGGCACAGCTGGCGGTTTACACGCGTACCCAGATGTATCTGCGTTCAGTGCCGCTGCTTTTGCTCGTCGAACTGGCCAAAGTGCATAGCGGCGACAACCTTGTAAGTCGTGCCGTTGCCCAGACAGTCCTTCGCGCCGACGAAATCACGGAACTGCTGGCTTGCTACCAGTCCCGTAACCCTTCAAAAGACGAACGGAAGAAATTAGGCAAGCTCTCGCATCAGATCCAAGTGGGACTACAGCAGGCGTTCAACCGCTTCGATGAATACCAGTTCGCCAAGTACGACCGCGACGGAGCGGAAGTGAAGCTACGCGATGCCCTTTTCCTCGTCCACACCAAGGCGAAAGACGAAGCGCAACAAGCCATCTTCGACAAAATCACCAACAAGAGCATGGCCGTTCCCTACACATGGGAGACTGAACTATCGGCCTTGGGCCAGCAAAAGTTTGAGAACGACGAGGAACGCGCCAACGCTTTCCGCCTGAAGTGGGAAGAACTCATCGACAGCGGCAAGGTGGGCTACATGGCTTTGATGCGCAACCTTCGCAACATCTTAGAAAGCCGTGTGGGCACCGAGCATATCCAAAAGGTGTGCGATATGCTGAGCGCCCCCAAGGCGGTGGCCAACGCCAAGCAGTTGCCTTTCCGTTACCTGGCAGCATATCGCGAAGTTCAGGAAATCACCTCGACTTCCACGTCAAATGTGCTTTCCGCTTTGGAAAAGGCTGCAATATGCTCGGCGGCCAACATTGAAGGCTTTGGTGCTGATACCAAGGTGCTTCTTGCCTGCGATGTCTCTGGTTCGATGTGCCGTAGCATCAGCCCGCGAAGCAAGGTTGAGAACTACGACATCGGTTTGATGTTAGCCATGATGCTGAAAAACCATTGTTCCCAAGTCATCAGCGGCATCTTCGGCGACACTTGGTTGCCTATCAACCTGCCCCAAGGTGGCATCCTTGCCAACACCAAGGCATTGAGGAGCCACGGCAACAAGGTGGGGTTCAGCACCAATGGTCACTTGGTCATCGATTGGCTCGTTGAGCACAACGAAGTCATGGACAAAGTGATGATGTTCACCGACTGCCAGATGTGGGACAGCTATGGCGGAAACGCAAGCATTAGGAAGTCGTGGTATCGCTACAAGTCCATCGCACCTAATGCCAAGTTGTACTTGTTCGACTTGGCGGGATATGGCCAAATGCCGTTGTCGATGGCCGAAAAGGATGTGTATTTGATTGCGGGCTGGAGCGACAAAATCTTTGATGTCCTCCAAGCCATTGAGGAAGGCGGTAACGCCATTGAAACAATAAGCAATGTAAAGATTTGATTATGAAAGGGCAAGTGCCGTAGGGAAGAGATACTTCGTCCAAAGAGCCGCGCAACTTGGGGAAATCCAATGGATGTGGCGTTAAAAAGACTCTTTTCGTTTGTTGCCTTGCCCTTTTTTCCTCCTTTAGCGCAATCGGTTAGAGCAAATGGCTTATATCCATTAGGTTCGGGGTTCAAGTCCCTGAGGGAGGACCAACAAATACAACAAGTAAGACTATGAAAGTAATCACCGGAAACAGAGTGCCCATCAAGATGTGGGTCACCGACATAGAGAACACGGCTTTGGAACAAGCCATCGACTTAGCCTCTCTGCCTTTTGCGTTCAAGCACGTGGCACTGATGCCCGATGCTCACGCTGGCCTTGGGATGCCCATTGGCGGCGTATTGGCCACCAAGGGTGTCATCGTCCCTAATGCCGTAGGCGTTGACATCGGCTGCGGCATGTGCGCTGTTAAGACGAGCATCAATGCCAAGCGCATACACCGTTCCACTATTGAGAAGATTATCGCCAAGATTTACCAAACAATTCCCGTGGACTTCGAGCATCATGAGAAGCCTCAAGACGAAGCCCTAATGCCTCAAGGTTTTGACATCGAGGCCATGCCCATGATGAAAAACCTATACAAGTCCGCCTTGCTGCAAATCGGCACCCTTGGCGGAGGCAACCACTTCATCGAGTTACAGCGGGCAGCCTCCGACGATGCCTTGTGGATAATGATTCACTCTGGCAGCCGTAACATCGGCAAGAAAATAGCCGACCAATACGGTAAAATCGCCAAACACTGGAACGAGTTATGGTATTCTGAAACCCTTCCCGGGCTGGAGTTCCTACCCATCGAAACCCAGTACGCCAAGGACTATTTCAACGAAATGAAGTATTGCGTCGCTTTTGCTTTGGCCAATCGTCAGCTGATGATGAGCCGCATTTGCGACATCATCCGCAAACAAGTCAGGTCAGCCACCTTTGAGCCGATGATCAACATCGCCCACAACTATGCCGTCTGGGAAAACCATTTCGGCAAGGCCGTCATTGTCCATAGAAAAGGTGCCACACGCGCCTACAAGGGTGAAATCGGTATCATCCCTGGCTCCATGGGCTCGCACTCCTACATCGTGGAAGGCTTGGGCAACCCCGAGAGCTTTATGAGCTGTTCTCACGGCGCAGGTCGTGTGATGGGGCGCAAGGAAGCCATCCGCAAACTCAACCTTCAGGACGAAATCGATTTTATGAACCGTCAAGGCATCGTGCATCCCATCACGGAACAGCGTCAGCTCGACGAAGCCCCCAGTGCCTACAAGGACATCGACATCGTCATGCAAAACCAAGCCGACCTTGTCCGCCCCATCGAAACACTCTATCCCGTTGCCGTAGTCAAAGGATAAAACATAAACTCGGTATAGCAACTTCCCTTTCATTTGAAACAATCCAACCGCCTATGTCCAACCTCCCTCCATTTGTTGTGGATGTGGAAGCAATACTGGCGGTTTTCTTTTGTTATAGCTTCATTCCAAGCCCCGCCAAAGAGTCCCGCCCCCAGCGAAGCGTTTGTCTTGTGGATAGGAAATCGCGACAAAAAGTTGAGTATTCAACAAAAGCACCTCGTTATGGCTGAATAAGAAATTTAATCCAGCCAAAAGACCACAAAAACACCTCATTTTGGCTGAATAAAAAATTTTATCGAGCCAAATCAGATAAAAATCGTATCTTTGCGGCTGAATAAAACTGAGGAAATTATGTTGGATATCATCGGGAGAGAATACGAAATAGCTGAATTGCAGCGGCTTAAAGAAAGCAAGTCGCCTGAATTGGTGGCTGTGTATGGCCGTCGCCGTGTGGGAAAGACTTTTCTCATCAGGGCATTCTTCCAAAACCAGTTCGCTTTTTACCACACAGGGGTGTCGCCTTTGGAAGTGTCGGGCAAGCAGCTGATGAAACGCCAGTTGGAAGAGTTTTTCGTTTCGCTGCGCGACTATGGACTTAAAGAAGCCACCTGCCCTGCATCGTGGCCCGAAGCATTCAGGTTGCTACGCCGTTTGCTGGAGCAACTGCCTGCCAACGGCAAGCATGTCGTCTTCCTTGACGAACTGCCGTGGATGGACACGCCGAGGTCGGGCTTCATCACAGCCTTCGAGCATTTTTGGAACGGATGGGCCTCGTCGCGTCCCGAGTTGTTGTTCATCGTATGTGGGTCTGCCACTTCGTGGATCAAAGACAACCTCATCAACAACAAGGGCGGGCTTTATGGGCGCATCACCTACGAGCTGAAGCTGGCACCGTTCTCGCTCCACGAGTGTGAGGCTTTTTACAAGGACAAAGGCATAGAGCTTGACCGTTACGACATCGTGCAAAGCTATATGGCCATCGGGGGCATACCTTATTATATGGGCTATTTCAGGCAAGGCCTCTCGTTGGCGCAAAACATCGACCGCTTGTTTTTCGTCGCCAACGCCCCGCTTCGTGCCGAGTTCGACCGCCTGTTTCGGTCTTTGTTCGGCAATGCCGAGGAGTCGGCGGCGATAGTGCGTCTGCTCGCGTCGCGCAGGTTCGGTTTCACGCGAAAAGAGATTTCGGAAAAAACCGGAATGGCCACAGGTGGCACCCTCACAAAAACCTTGTCCGCATTGATTAACAGCGACTTCATAATGCCGTTCACGCCCATTGGCGAAGGCCGCGAGGTGTATTACAAACTGATTGACAATTTCTGCCTGTTTTATCTCAATTTCGTGGAAGGGAAAGGCATTGCCGACGAGCAATATTGGCAACATTCCGTGCTGTCGCCCGCCTTGTCGGCTTGGCAGGGTTTTGCCTTCGAGGAGGTGTGTTTTGCGCATAGTCGTCAGATAAAGAGAGCCTTAGGCATTGATGGAGTGCAAACGCAGCTCTCATCGCTGATCATTCCCAAAGACGACAGCGGTGCCGGCACCCAAATCGACCTCATCATCGACCGCGCCGACCGTGTGGTCAACCTTTGCGAAATCAAGTTCACCAACAAGGAATACGTCATCGATAGCGACTATGAGCAAAAACTGCGCTACAGGGTGGCGCGAGTGCGTGAACTGACCAAAGACAAGAAGAACATCCACCTCACGCTCATCACCACTTATGGACTTCATTACAACGCCTATAGTGGCCGCATCCAAAAGACCGTCGTGATGGACGATTTGTTTGAAAAGTATAAAATGTAGAAGCAAACTTCAAAACACTTACTTTTTCCTATCTTTGCGGCTCGAATACCATCACCCATGAAAAAGAAACTCCTGCTTTCCCTTGTGGCCTTCCTGGCCGTCGCGGCGCCGCTCTTCGCCATCTCCTACGGCAAGAACCTCAACCGCACCCTCCGCGTGCTGCGCAACGAGCTGAGCGCCGACTATCGGCAGATCGACAAGAACCGCGACCGGCTCACCGAGGACTACGAGAAACAACACCAGAAGATGATCGACGTGATGAAGCAGTGCGACGAACTTTCGCTCATGCTTTATTCGCAAAAACAAGGCTACACCTTCGACGTGAGCTATGCCTTGCAGAAGGTCACCGAGAAATACAATGAGTTCAACCAAGACCGTGGGCCTTTCGACCGCATCGTCAGCAACCTCAACGTCGAGATGGAACGCCATGCCCGCCTCATCGAGTCGCTGCGGCGCCTGCCTCCCGAACTCGACACCATCATCGGCATCCCCGACAGCCTGCTCGTCCACTACGACAGCCTGAACCCGCTCTTTTTCAGCACGGCGCATCTCGAACTTGACGAGGAAGTCAAGGCCATGGCCGACTCCATCTCCATGATACCTTTCGTGCTCGACGAACAGGGCGAGAACGACCGCGAGCAGTGCATCCACTATGCCGGCGAATTGCTCAAGATGTACGCCGAGACCAAGGCCGTCGTGGTGGCCGACAGCATCCACTACTACGAGACCTTCTTGCGCCTGAAGGAGACCTACGACTATGCGCACGACTACTACCAAGTGCTGCAAAACCGCATCTTCATCGAAGGGCAGACCCCGTGGTACACCATCCTGCAAAGCCCCGGACGCTATTGGCGGCAGGCCATGGAAGACGCACACGAGAAATACGACCTCAGCGCACTCCAATCGTTGTTCAAGCGAGGCCAAGCCGAGCCGTCGTCAACCGACACGGGATGGGAGTATTCGCTTCAGGTATTCATCATCGTCTTGTTTGTCGTCGAGTTGCTCATCGTCTGGCTCGTCGTGTCGCTCCTGCTTGTCCCGGCCTTCCGTTACTTCAAGCCGCTGAAAGGGTTCGTCGAGAAAGACCAACGGCGTTTCATCGCCTTGTTGGTGGCCATCCTCATCACCATCATCGTCAATTCCACTGCCATCGGTGGCGACGGCTTGCTGCATATCGCCGCCAAGCTCACCAACACGTTCCTCTGGCTCTTGGCCGCCATCCTCGTCGCGCTGTTTCTCAGGCTGAAGCCCAAACAGCTGAAGTATGGTTTCAGGCTGTATCTGCCTGTTTTCTGCATGGCCTTGGCGGTCATCGGTTTCCGCGTGGTCTTCATGCCCAATTCGCTGATGAACTTCATCTTCCCGCCCATGTTGGTGGCCTTCTTCGTTTGGCAACTTTTCGCTTGCATTCACAACGCCAAGAAAGTCAATCGTGTCGACCGTTTCTTGGGATGGTTCTCGTTGGTGGCGACGGGTGCTGCCTTGGGCGTGGCCATTGCCGGCTTCATCTTTGCCTCGCTGCTCGTCTTGGTGTGGTGGTACTTCCAGTTGGCCTCCATCCACGCCATCTATACCGTCCTCAAACTGATCGTGCAATACCGTGAGAAGCGGATGAAGCCCCGTATCGACGACTACCGGGCGAGGATCGACTTCGTTTCGGGTCCCGCCAAGGAAACGCTGATGTTTGGTGCCACATGGTTCTACGACTTGGTCAAAGACGTGGCGCTTCCCGTGATGGCGCTGCTGTCCATCCCCTTCTGCATACACCTTGCCTTGGACGTGTTCGACTTCGAGGATTTGTACAACAACATCTATTACCAAAACTTTGTGCAATTGGTCAATGACAGCGGCGCCGACACGTTCAGGCTGTCGTTCCACGGGATCCTCGTCCTCGTTTGCCTGTTCTTCGTGTTCCGTTATGTCAATCGCGCCTTGCACGCCATCTGGCAACAGGTCCGTTACGCGATTTTCTTGAAGAAACACCATCGCAAGACCATCCGCAACAACGAGATCAACCTGTCGTTGGGCAACAGCATCATCAGCGTCTTGGTGTGGTTTGTTTATGTCGTCGTCGTCGTCCTGACGCTTCACGTCCCCACCAGTTCGCTAAGCCTCGTGGCTGGCGGTCTCTCCGCAGGTATCGGCTTCGCCCTCAAGGATACCCTCAACAACTTCATCTACGGCATCCAGCTGATGTCGGGTCGCTTGCGCATCGGCGACTGGATCGTGTGCGACGGTATCCGTGGTAAGGTCACCCACATTGGTTACCAAAGCACCGAGATCGAGACCGTCGACGGGGCGGAGATGTCGTTCCTCAACGCAACTTTGTTCGCCAAGAACTTCAGCAACCTCACGCGCAACCACGGTTACGAGTTTGTCAAGATCACGGTGGGCGTGGCCTATGGCACCGACATCCAACGGGTGCGCGAGTTGTTGGGCGAGGCCTTGAAGGAGTTGCAAGGCAAGGACGCATTCGGTCGCGACATCGTGGACTCGAAGCGCGGCATCAGCATCACCTTGGAGGACATGGACGACAGCGCAGTCACCGTCGCCGTGAAACAGCAGGTGCTTGTGGCCGAGCGCGTGGGCTACATCGACCGTGCCAAAGAAATCGTCTACAATACCTTGAACGCAAATGGCATCGCCATCCCGTTCCCGCAGTGCGACGTGCATCTTGTCAAGGAAGAATAGTTTGTTAAGCGGAAAATCGTACCTTTGCAGTCCAAAACCATTCAAAATGAAGAAAGTTTTCATCCTCATGGCAGCCGCCTTGCTGTTGGCCTCATGCGGCGAAAAGCAACCCAAACCAACGCCAACCCCTACCGACAAGCCCAAGAAAACCGTCATTGTGCCTGTCTTCAACGCCGACTCGGCCTACCGGTTTGTGGCCAAGCAAACCGAGTTCGGGCCTCGTGTGCCCGAAACGCAAGCCCATGCCGCGTGTGCCGAATGGCTCGCCGCCAAGTTGGGCGAATGGGCCGACACGGTCGTCGTGCAGCAGTTCAGGACGAGGCTCTACAACGGCAACGGCATCGACGGGCAGAACATCGTCGGCGTGTTCCATCCCGAGGCCAAGAAGCGCATCGTGCTTTGCTCGCATTGGGACTCGCGTCCTTTCGCCGACCATGACGCCGACGAGTCCTATCGCCACACGCCCATCGACGGTGCCAACGACGGTGCCAGCGGCGTGGGCGTGCTGATGGAATGCGCCCGACAATTCAAGGCGCAACCTTTGCCCGACAACCTCGGCATCGACATCGTCCTTTTCGACCTTGAGGACTACGGCCCGCATCAGGACGAGGCCGAGCAGTATTACGACGACAGGGTCAACTTCTGGGCCTTGGGCTCGCAACATTGGTCGAAGACGCCTCACGTCTATGGCTACCATGCCTATTACGGCATCCTGCTCGACATGGTGGGCGGTCCCAACCCCAACTTTCCGAAGGAGTATTATTCGCAGGGCTATGCCGCTTGGGTGGGCAACAAGGTGTGGCGCAAGGCCGCCGACTTGGGCTATCGTCCCGCTTTCACCAACGAATTAGGCACGATGATCAGCGACGACCACATCCCCATGAACCAAATCGCGGGCATCCCCACCATCGACATCATCGACTTGCAGCCCGAGAGCGTCAACCAGTGCTTCCCCGACGTGTGGCACACCCTGAACGACAACCTCGAAAACATCGACAAAACCACCCTGGGCATGGTGGGCGAGGTGCTGCTGAAGGTGATATATGAGGAATAAAAATGTAAAAAATAGGCTTTCGTAACCGAAAAATTCCTATCTTTGCATTTTAAAATCAACTAATAACTCATTTATTAACAATTAATCCTTTAATCTATGAAGAAAGTAATGCTTCTTTTGGTTGCTGTCCTCGGTCTTACTTTTGCCGTGAACGCACAAAACTGGATTGGTGTCCGTGGCGCTTTCGGTAGCAGCTACGGTGCCGAGCTCTCATTTCAACATGGCTTCAATGCCCACAACCGTTTGGAACTGGATCTGGGTTGGAACAGACATGACACCTATGGCTACTACAACCTCTCCGGTGTTTATCAGTGGATGGGCGGTATCGCCAACAACTTTGGTTGGTTTGCTGGTATCGGTGCCAATGCTGGTTTGTGGGATGGCTACAACGATGGTAAGTTTGGTCTCGGATTCCTTGCCCAAGCTGGTTTAGAGTACAACTTCCAAGCTGTGCCTATCCAACTCACCATCGACTTCCGTCCGCAATGGGACGTCCTGGGTGCAGCAAGCGGATTTGGCTATGCTGGTGCTTTTGGTATCCGTTACAGATGGTAAGCATACCTAAATCAATTGAAAAAGGCCGCAGCAATGCGGCCTTTTTCTATTAGGGGCAGTTGGCTTTACAGCCCTTGGATGTACTCGTTCAGCTCGTGCTTCGAGGCGTCGTAGGTGAACACCTCGTTCAGCAGGTAGTATTTGTTCTGCTCGGTGCAAAAGCTGTAGGCGTATTTGGCAAACTCTAACTTGTTGTTTTCGAAAGAGAGCAGCTTGCAGATGTTGGCGATTTGGCGCACCGTCATGGGGTTGTTGGCGACGACCTGCTTGGCCAAGGTCAGCTTGGTGTTGTCGTAGGTCTCGTTGGAAATCATGCGGTAGGCCTCGTCATAGTCATGCTGGCTCATGCCCTGGGTAGGCTCGACGGGTGGCATAGGCGGCATGGGTACGGGGGCTGGTTCGGGAGTCACCACGGCGGGTTGGCTCTCAATTAGGTCCATGGTCAACTCGGGACGGACATGGCTTTGCGACGATTCAAGTCCGTAAAAGCCTTTCGACTGCACGACGCTCAGCGTTTGGGGCTGCCTCAGGTCGACGAACTGGCCCACGCAGTTTTGCAGCTGGTTGTTCAGCTCAACGCGGATGTAGAAGCTGTCGTCCCAAAGGTTGCGGATGCAGATGGAACGCACAGGTTGCTCGTTCTGCAACACGTCGTCGACATAGAGCCAAAAGCTCTGGTGACGTGGCGCGACGACGGTCAGCGTGCTGTTTTGCTGATGTTGGCCGCCGCCGTGCCTGACTTTCGCGGAAGCCTCTTGCGCCACGGATAGGCCGAGGGTGAAGGCCATCAAGGCGAGGAGTAAGGAAATTCTCTTCATGTTGGATAGGTTTGGTAATTGATGGGACAAAACTACGGTTTTTTTCGGAATCTGCAAAAGATTTCTTATGCCTTATAGCAGCGGCGTCATATAAAGTGGCAGATAGGTGATGCCCGCCTCTTGCTTGTAGTCGGCGGCGTGGAGCACCATCGGCGTGGTGATGTTCTCCGTATATGTCGCCATACACTTGTTGAGCGACGACAGCGTATAGTTTTTCCCGCTTTTCACTTCGATTGGGATGATGTTGTGGCGGCTCGTCACCTTGCTTTTCAGCAGAAGAAAGTCGATTTCCATGCGCTCCTCTTTCTTCTCTGACGACCTGCTGAAAAAATAGAGGCTATGCCCGGCGGCGACAAGCATCTGCGCTACAACGTTCTCAACCAACATCCCTTCATTGACCTCCAATTTTCCGAACAGCAGCTTGCGATAGATGTCGGAAGTCACGATGCCGCGCTCGTCGAAAGCCTGGCTGATGAGCAGTCCGGTGTCGTTAAGGTAGCATTTGAGCGTGGTGCGACTCTCGTTCATTTTCAGCCCAACGTTGGGCTCGGTGGAGTTGTAGCAGATGTTGCCCACTCGCGCGTCCTTGAGCCAAAAGAAGGCATCGTCCCAATCGCGGTATTTTGCATCGGGTTTCAAGGACGAAAGCCGGAACTTTTTCTCGTGTTTCGACAATTGCGACGGGATTTGGTCAAAAATGCCGGCTACTTTGTCGGCTTGTTCGCCGGCATAGTTGAAGATGTCGTTACGGTAGATTTCCAAGATGTCGCGCTTGACGGCGTCCACTTCCTCAAAGTCCTTGGTCTCGACATATTTCTTGACAGCCTGAGGCATTCCCCCCACAATCATATAAAGACGGAAAGCATCCATGGCCTGCCGATGGAAGGCTTGTCCCATAGGCCGTTTCTCCTCGTACATCTTCCTGATGAAATCCATCAGCATGTCGTTTCCTGTGGCCCAAAGGAACTCTTCAAAATCCATCGGATACATCTTCAACGTCCGCTCCTCGGAAGGAATCACAATGCCTTGGGTGTTTTTCTTGATGCTCATGAGCGAACCCGTCTCAATGTAGTCGTACCGCCCGTCGGCTACCAAAAACTTGATGGCTGCCCGTGCTCTTGGACAAAGTTGAACCTCGTCGAAGATGATCAGCGACTTCCGTGGGTGTAGTTTTACTTTATAGTGGTTGGTCAGGTAGAGAAACAGCGTGTCCAAGTCCTCCAAATACAAGTCAAACCATTCCCTCACCATCTGGGGGGCTTTGTTGAAGTCGATGAGGAGATAGGAGTCATACTCGCGTTTTGCGAACTCCTCCACGATATAGCTCTTTCCGATGCGCCGTGCCCCTTCGATGAGCAATGCGACTTCTCCATTCCTATTGTTCTTCCAATCAAGGAGTTGGCTGTATATTTTTCTTTTCATAAGGATGTACTTTACACCTTTTTGAGATTTTTTACGATGCAAATATACACCTTTTTTAGATTTTTTACAAGCCTATTTTA
>CALGGD010000392.1 GCA_937916185.1 uncultured Oxalobacter sp.
CGGTGCTGAAGGACATCAATCTTCAGATCCGCGCGGGCGAGTCGATCGGCATCATTGGCGGCACGGGCTCCGCGAAGTCGTCACTGGTGAATCTGATCAGCCGTCTCTACGATGTGACGGGCGGGAGGATTCTCGTGGGCGGCGTCGATGTGCGGGACTACGACATGGAGGTACTGCGGAAACAGGTGGCCGTGGTATTGCAGAAGAATGTCCTGTTCTCGGGCACGATCTATGACAATCTGCGCTGGGGTGACCCGGACGCGTCGGAGGAGGAGTGCAGACGGGCCTGCCGCCTGGCCTGCGCGGACGAGTTCATCGAGAAGCTGCCTCAGGGCTTCGACACCATAACCGGCGAGCGCGGCGTGAAGCTGTCCGGCGGGCAAAAACAGCGGGTTGCCATTGCCCGTGCCTTGGCGACAGATCCCGACATCCTGTTGATGGATGAACCCCTGGCGGCGTTGGACATGAGACGCCGCCAGGAAATCCTGCCTTACCTGCATCGGTTGAATGCCGGGCTGAACATCCCGATCCTGTATGTCAGCCATTCACTGGAAGAGGTTGCTGTCCTGTCAGACCATCTGGTGCTGCTGGAACGGGGAAAAGTCATGGCATCAGGGGCGACAGATGCAATGCTCACACGGCTGGACCTGCCATTGGCGCATTACGACAATGCTGCGGCATCAGTTACCGGAAAGATTGTCGGAACAGATTCCGGATTCCAGCTGAGCATCTTCCAGTTTTCTGGCGGGCAGGTTTTCCTGCCGGACAGCGGTTACCAGACAGGCCAGTCATTGCGGTTGCGTATCCAGGCGCGTGATGTCAGCCTTTCTGTTGAGAGGCCTGGGCAGACCAGTATCCTGAACATCATTGAAGCCGTGGTGGTGGGGCTGTCGGATGATGGTAATGGACAGGTCATGGTGGAACTGGATGCGAAAGGGACACGGCTGCTCTCACGGATCACCCGGAAATCAGTGTCTGTTCTGGGGCTTGAGCCGGGGAAACAGGTCTTTGCCCAGGTCAAGGGCACGGCGGTTGTTGAGTGACCCTGTGGGAAAAATCCAGCTGTTTTCAAGAATGGTGCTGTCTCAAGCAGGTTTTTTGAAAGACTGTTAATATGGACATGTATCCTTGGAAAAAAGCTGAAAAACAAGATCAATGACAATGAATGGGAGTTTTTTTTATGGAAAACCAGATTCCAAAATATGACCTGCTGGTCAATGGCAGATGGGTACCCGCAGAGAATGGGGAATATTCAACCATCATCAATCCGGCGACAGAAGAACCGATTGCTTATGTCGCCGCAGGGACTGAAAACGATGTCGATACAGCCGCCAAGGCAGCGAAAGAAGCGCTCAAGGTCTGGAACGGCATCACTGCCGCTGAACGTGGACGCATCCTGAACCGTCTGGCAGACCTGTTGGAAGCAAACCAGGCAGAAATCATCCGGATGGAAAGCCTGAATGCCGGAAAACCGATTGCTGGCGTCAGGCGTCAGGATATGCCGGCGGCGATTGACACCCTGCGCTATTACGCTGGCTGGACAGACAAGATCATGGGGCAGGTGATTCCTGCCAGGACTGACGCCCTGACCTATACCATACGGGAACCGGTTGGCGTGGTCGGTGCGATTGTGCCTTGGAATTTTCCTCTGATGATTGGTATCTGGAAGATTGCGCCAGCCTTGGCATGCGGCTGCACCCTGGTGGTCAAGCCTGCTGAAATCACACCGCTTTCCCTGATCCGTGTCGGGGAACTTGCGTTGGAAGCCGGTGTCCCGCCAGGTGTGCTGAACATTGTGACGGGCAAAGGGCGTGTGGTCGGTGATGCGATGGTTGCGCATCCCTTGATTGACAAGATCACCTTTACCGGGTCGCCAGGTGTCGGGAAGGGCATCATGGAAGGTGCTGCGACCAATTTCAAGAAAATCACCTTGGAACTCGGTGGCAAGTCTGCGAATATCATCTTCAATGATGCCGACTTGGAAAGTGCTGTCCGTGGTGCGGCTTCAGGGATCTTCTTCAATGCCGGGCAGGTCTGTTCGGCAGGTTCACGCATCCTGGCACAGCGTTCCGTCTATTATGATGTCATCGACCGCCTGATTGAGCGGGCGAAGAAAATCCGCATTGGCGATACCGCATCGGAAGATACCATTATGGGACCTTTGGTTTCCCAGCGGCAGTTCAATGCCGTGATGGACTATATCAAGGTGGGCAAAGAGGAAGGTGCCGCATTGGCTTATGGTGGGGAGCGCGTCGGAGACAAAGGCTTCTTCATCCAACCAACGCTCTTTACGCAGGTCAAGAACGAAATGCGCATTTCCCAAGAAGAAATCTTCGGCCCGGTTGCCTGTGTAATCCCATTTGATACCGAAGAAGAAGCGATTGCGATTGCCAACGGTACCGCATTCAGCCTTGCAGCCGGTGTCTGGAGCCGGAATGGCACCCGTAGCAACCGGGTGGCGCAAGCCCTGAAAGCCGGGACTGTCTGGGTCAACACCTATGGCTATACAGACATCCGCCTGCCATGGGGCGGTACAGGCCAGTCTGGCTTTGGCAGGGAACACGGTGAAGCGGCAATAGAAAACTTCACAGAACCCAAGACCATCTGGGTCAATCTGCAGGAACGGTAATTACAGTTTGATGCCGGTAGGGAAAGACGCCATCATGCCTGATGCATGGTGGTGTCCTCTTCCGTTGGATGGTTAAAAACCCTTAACTGTCACGAAACAACGGGAAACGGCTTTTATCTCCCTGTTAATCCCCGGTTCCTTTCATCCAGTCATACAGGTCATCAACCCAGTTGACCGCTTTCAGCCTGCTTGCCCTGCGGATGTCTTCCGCCTGCTGGTAAAGCGTTTCAAAATCAATGACTGGGGCTTCCTTGAACGCAATGGCAACCATGTTGCCGCCATCCACTTCCCGTAACCAGGTCACCGCATCAAAACAGGCCTGCAGGTTGGCGATGGTCTGCCCACGGTTCGACTGTTCGCCGAAGATATTGATGGTCAAGATTCCCTGTGGTGTCATTGCATCGGCACATTGCCGGAAAAATGCCTCGGAATCAAAGACTGGTGCCTGGGCATCTTGGTCATACAAATCAATCTGAAGGATGTCGATGCTTTGCCTGCCCTGTTGGGATGCGATGTAATCTGCGGCATCCATCCGGATGACGCTCAACCGCTCATCATCGGGAGGCAGATGGAATGTCGCCCGGCAGACCTTGATGACATTGGGGTTCAGCTCAATGGCGGTTATGCGGCTTTCAGGGAAGTAGTGGTAACAGAATCGGGTCAGAGAGCCAGCCCCCAGTCCCAGTTGCACAATATGGCTTGGCTGGCTGTTGAACAGCATCCATGCCATCATCTGCTGGACATAATCAAAAACAATGTCGTTTGGGTGGGCAAGCCGCATGCCGCCTTGAATCCAGTCTGTGCCAAGATGCAGGTTCAGGACGCCTTTGAATTCAGTCATCGTCACCTTTGGATAATTTTTATCCTGCTTCAAGGTGATAAGTTCATCCAATAGGCTCATTTATTCTACTTTTTGAAAATCATTTGGGTTCTGTCAAAGACTGCGCTGCCAGCTGTTGGGTGCTATGGAACTGCCTGTCTGTCTTTGTCACCGGGTCAATGAAAGCAATCGAACGGGCAAGCAGCTGCAATGGATGACGGTATTCTTCTGCCAGCGTGACTTCCGTCACCGCTTCTGGCAGATGGTCTGGGTAAATCCTGTCGTTCAGGATGGGTATGCCCATTGCCATCATCTGCACTCGCAGCTGGTGTTTACGGCCTGTGAACGGTTCAAGGCGGTAATGCGCATAGTCTTGGTTGTGCTGGAGGATGCTGACCAAGGTTTCCGCGTTTGGCGTACCCTCACCGACAGCCATCTGCATGAAGTTGTCGTCACGCTGGAAAACCTGATGACGGCAGAGGGTTGGTTCCGTCAGCGATTCACGGTAGGGGGCGATGGCTTCATAAATTTTGGAGACAGCCCGTGTCCGGAACAGTTTCTGGTAGTCATTGCGTTCTTCAGGGCGCACGGCAAACAGCACCAGCCCTGCCGTTTCACGGTCGATGCGGTGGATTGGCGACAGTGTGTC
Organism: uncultured Oxalobacter sp.; assembly: GCA_937916185.1. Taxonomy (GTDB): domain Bacteria; phylum Pseudomonadota; class Gammaproteobacteria; order Burkholderiales; family Burkholderiaceae_D; genus Oxalobacter. Next base: position 4,099 of record CALGGD010000392.1, read on the forward strand.
GATACCCAGTTTGCGGCGCAGACGGATTAGCAACGTTTCTTGGATATACCGCCCTGATGGGATGACTGGCAGGAAATGCGGTTTGTCTGCGACCACCAGATGCTCATCCTGATACAGGACGGTCTCTTCAAAGGGAATCTGCCATTCGTGTTCCAGATACCGGTAATAATAGAGTTTCCTGCCTGCCTGATGACGGGTGTTCAGCGTGATGGGGACTCCCTGTTCATCCAGGACTTCGCCTTTCTGGATGCGTTGTTCCCATTGTTCCCGTGTGACAGCGGGAATCCGCTCGACCAGGAAATCCACGCATGACAGCCAGTCTCCTGGTGGCATGACAACACGGCTGGGGTTGACACCATTCAGGCAGGGGAGCGGCTTTTTCATTTTTTTACGGTTTCATCGGCAGGTGCGGTTTCAATGCCCATATGATGGAACCAGTCGTATTTCCCCATACAGAGCCAATCATAAATGGATTGGTTCAGTTCTTTCGGATTGACATCATCATAGTTGGCATCATCTGTCGATGCAAAAAAACGTTTGCCATCTTTCAGGAAAATGACCGCCCTGGCGTTCTTGACACGTTTTGCCTTGCAGTCAGCCTGGTAGTAATAAAGGACATGGGAGGCTTCATCTTGCCCTGAGTCTTCAATCTTGATCCATCCCTTATGGTTGTCAAGGTCAAGGCTTTTGGCATCGCCGTAGGTCTTGACCTTGCCATCCCCTGAACCAGCAAGATAAAACCATGCCTCGGCATTTGCCGTCAGGGAAAGCAGGCAAAGGAAAAGTGCTGTCAGTGATTTCTTCGTCATGGTTGCCTTTCAGTGTCAGGATTAAAATGGACTGTCCTCAGTTTTTGCATCAACCTGCAGTCAACTGTTTACTGGCGGTTTTCTCTGCATACAGTTTGAACAGATGGGCAACGATTTTCTCTTCGTCACCATTGAAATCTACGCCATAGGCATCTTCTACCGCTGCATCCAGTGCCTTGTGCGCTGCCAGTAGGATCTCAGGCATCTTGTCCCGCTTGTATAAATCTCCAATCTTCGCCTCTGCATACCTATTGCGAATATCAAGGATTGTCGCAGCGCATTGTTCTATCATTTTTGAATGTTCTTCTGAAGCAGTGGGCCATATGAATGTGTTATAGACAAGGTCTTTCGCATATCTATAGTCGCTTTTCATACGCCCAGCAACCATGCGTATCCATGCATTATGAAACTGTGATGACATTACACCGAAATGGTACATATTTGCCGATGGAACTAAATATGCAAGGTCACTGGCTATAATCTCGTTGCTTACAAATGCGATGGGAATATAATCACGCCTCTCTGATGAAACTCGTGGAACGAGAAGGTAATTACCATCGCCAACCGGTTGTGCAATCTGTGCGAAAAGCATTGGTGTTTCTGCAAACTTGCGTGTAGCGGCTGCTTTACTCGCCAACCTCTCATCACGAACCTGATTAACCCGTTCAACAACAGGTGGGCATTGGGCAATCTCATCGGGGTCAACATCAACAAGCCAGAGACAGTAACGCTCTTTTCTGTTCAAGAATTCTTCGGCCCCCCAGTAAGGACGTATCCACTTTTCACAAATAGGGCTGGAGGCAATAAAAGTGTTCCGCTGTTCTGCCGTCAATGTAAACCCCTTGCTACGGGGCATAGAACCGAACCTCATCTGTGGCACATTACTCAATGGTACAGAAACCTCAGTGACATAAATGTCATTTCCTGGCATAAGATAGCCGTTGATATGATTAGTCTCGACAACAGAGCCGTTAGGAATATAAATGAATTTCAGGTTTTTCTGATAACACTGTTCACTGAATCCAATAATCACAACATGAACATGCGCTTTGTCAGATGCTTCGTTGTTCCAAATAAAAGTCCTGTAACCAAAATCTATATCAAAGCCTAAATGTTCTTTCATGTAGCGCCAAAAAATACCAACAGCTAAACCTTGACATATAGAATTAGTGGATACAAAACAGCAGCTAATGCGCCGTCCCTTCGCATACTCAGCAGCTTTCACATACCATGCTGTTACGTAGTCAAGCTCACCAACCCCCTTTAAATTACAGAAGATATCCTTTATCTCTTCTTTCTGTATGCGATTCATTTGCATGCCACCATAGAACGGCGGATTTCCCATGATGTATGAGCACTGCGAAGCGGGCAATACCTCATTCCAATCCATGCGCAAGGCATTGCCGTGCACGATATTTGCCCGGTCATGCAGGGGAAAATCATCACCGCCCACATCGTAGAACATCAAGGTTTCGCCATTGGCCTTCAACCGTGAAATCCACAGGGCGGTTTCAGCGACCGAGACAGCGAAATCGTTGATTTCGATGCCATAGAACTGGCTCAGTCTGATACGGTCCCCAAACTCTTCTTCATCGGCAAAACCGATGCCCGTCTGTCCCTGCCGCAGTTCATTGAGCAGTGGTGCTGGCTGAACTCTGAGCGACTGATAACACCCGTGTTCAGAGGGTTCCAGGGTGAACTGGAGAATGTCTATGAAGAGAAGAACCGCTTAGCAGACGATATGGCCGGTGCGATGGATAAGATCTTCTCTTCCGTATTCAAGACACAGCCATACGCCTACCCCATCATCGGTTCCACAGAGAGCCTGAAGAACCCACGCCTGTCAGATATGGAGGCTTTCTACAAGCAGTACTACGTGGCACCGAATATGGGACTGATACTCTGTGGCGACATCACTGTCGATGAGTCACTGACAACACTCTTGGAGCAGACCTTCGGAAGAATACAGAGCGGCACTCAACCCGAACGTCGCTACAGCCCTATGCCCGACATAACAAAGAATGAGCAATACGAGATTACACTACCCATACCCCTTCTGAGCATGGAGGCAATGGTATTCAAGTCACCTACTGACTACGATGCTGATGCAGAAGCCTTCGAACTCGCCAACAAACTGCTCTCCAACGGTAAGGCAGGACTATTAGACTCACTGACCAACGAGCACAAGGTGATGCTGGCATTAGCCATGAACCTGCCGCTCAACGATGCTGCCGGAGCAGCTATCGCCATAGTACCGAAACTTCTCGGCAAGATGAAGACTGCCGAGGAGCGTGTCATGGAGAACATCAGCGGACGCTCAGCACTATTGGTAAAGGCCTTCTCCAACGGACGTTCTTGGCAGGAGGTGCTCGACAAGGTGGAACATATCCGTCAGCTGACAAAGGAGGATGTCATAGCCGCAGCTAAGAAATACTACAGCGCCAACCATATCACGCTGGCGAAGAAATACGGAATGCCTAAGAAAGAGACACTGCAACAACCGGGCTACAAGCCTATCAGTCCCAAGAACATGGATGCCAAGTCGGCGTTCGCACTGCAACTGGAGCAGATACCTGTCAAGGAGAGTGCCATTCGAACCGTTGATTTTGCCAACGACATCACGACAAGACAGTTGGGCGACCATGCCACCTTATACTATAAGGAGAACCCTATGAACAATATCTTCTCGTTCACGCTGAGATACAAGGACGGTAAGCTGCATACCCCTAAGCTCGACATGCTGTCAGCCTATC
>CALGGD010000393.1 GCA_937916185.1 uncultured Oxalobacter sp.
ACAGGCACACCTCAAGGCACTTGAATACCTTGAACAGAACAACCCGACCACCGCCATCAACCTGGGTACCAACGACGGCAGCACCGTCCGGGAAGTCTTCGCCGTCTGTGAACAGGTCACCCAGCAGCAAATCCCGGTCGAAGAAAAGCCAAGAAGACCCGGTGACCCAGTCGTGCTCATCGCTGACAACACCAAGGCGAAGACAGCCCTCAGCTGGACACCGGCAAAGACCCTTGCTGAGGCTGTTCAGAGCGCCTGGGGGTGGGAAACCGTACAGGGAAACAGAAAAAGCAGAAAACAGCGTTGATAGAAAAAGAGAACCATATGGACATCCGTAAAGATTATTGGGACAGCTACTATGCACAGATCAAGGTGGGCAACCTGAAGCCCTCCCAGTTCGCCGTCTTTGTCGAGAGTGAGCTGAATGAGAACTTCCAGGTCATCGAGGTCGGCTGCGGCAATGGCCGTGACGCATTGTACTTCTCAAGCCTGGGATATAGCGTCATCGGTATCGATGCATCGAAGAATGCTGTTGCATTCTGCCAGAAGAACATCGTCAACGAAAAGAAGAACAACAGCTTCCTGGCACTGGATGTCGGGAACATCCATGCCGGGGATATTGCAGGGAACCTGCTGGAAGGCCATCAGCGGCTTGTCTATTCCCGTTTTTTCATCCATGCCATCACAGAAAGCGAAGAAGACAGGTTCCTGGATTTCTCATCAAAGGTCTGCCAGGGCGGTGACATCACCGCACTGGAATTCAGGACATACCGTGACGCCGACCTGAAAAAGGAAACCGCCAAGCATTACCGGCGCTTCATTGACCCGGTGAAAGTCCTGCACAAACTGTCGCTCCATGGTTTTGAACCTTACTACTTCGTCGAGGGCTTTGGTTATGCCAAGTACCGGAATGACGATGCCTATGTCGCCAGGATTCTGGCGAGGAAGAAATAACCGGAGAGAAGGCTGAGATGCGGTTCCAGACACTGACATTCCCATCATCCGACTTCAGTGCGCCGAAGGAAATGTATTTCCGTTCGACGCAGGGATGCGGCTTTTCTGTGTCGGATAAATCCATCTTCATCAAGGAAGGGAACACAGTACAATTCGACACCTTCTTCAACAGCATCTCTGTCGGAACCTGGAAGAAATACTGCATTGTCGAGAACCTTTCACTGATTCTGAAAGGTAAGGGGATGGCATTGGTCAAGTTTGGTCTCCATACCTATGGGAAACCGCACCGTTACCTGGCTGATACCAGGGTGGAACTGACCGAAGAAGGTATATCCATCCCGATGGACTTCTGGCCATCCTTGCAGGATGGGTTGCTTTATGCGGAAGTTTTCGCCATAACGGATACAGAAATAACCGGTGGTTGTTTCTGGACAAATACAATCCCTGCCAATGATGTCAGGTTGGGTATCGTCATCACCCATTTCAACCGTAAGCAGTATGTCCTGCCAGCAGTTGAAAGACTCACAAAAGACCTTCTGGATGATTCAAACTATTCAAAAATCCGTCTTGTCATCGTCGACAACTCCCAGAACATCACCGAAGAAGAGATAGGCGGCAGGGCTGTCCTGATCCCGAACAGGAACCTCGGCGGGAGTGGCGGGTTCACCCGGGGGCTGCTCTACCTGAAAGACAACGGCTATACCCACTGCTGTTTCATGGATGACGATGCCAGCTGTGAGATCGAGAGCCTCAGGAGGACCTATACATTCTACAGCCTGCTCAGGTCAGCAGAACCTATCGGGCTGAGTGGCATCCTGCTCTTGGAAGACCGGCCCAGCATCATCCATGAACGGGGAGGGCGGTTCTACAACGCTGACTGTGCACCGGTTGACAATGGCTTTGATACCTGTTCCGCACAGTCACTGGTGTTCTCCGACCTGCATGCTGAGGACGGCAACTACGGCGCATGGTGCCTTTTCACCTTCAGGATTGCCGATATCAGGCATCTGCCTTTCCCGTTCTTCGTCAGGGGCGATGACATCCTGTTCAGCATCCACAACAGGTTGAAAATCCTGACCATGAACGGGGTATCGACTTGGATAGAAGACTTTGCCCATAAAGAAAGTCCGATGACCCGGTATATGGGATTCAGGGGCATCCTCACCGCCAGTATGGTCATCGGTGACCTGACACCCCGTATCCTGCGGCGGCAGTTCAAGGTATGGTACAGCTACTCCCTCAAGTCGTACAACTATACCTCGGCAAAAGCCATCTATCAGTCCCTGCAGGACTTCCTGAAAGGACCGGAAACCTTTGAATCCGATATGACCGGGGCACGCTTCAGGGAATCCATCAACAAACTGCCTCCAATCGAAAAAATGCAGCCGGGCATCCGGGTTGAGACAGTCCGCCGTGAACCCAAGCAAGAAAGGCGCTGGCACTTCCTATTGAGGCGTTACCTGATGAACGGGCTGCTGATTCCTTCATTCCTGATGAAACGGCAGACCATCTATCAGGCGAAGAACTTCGGGGCTGACCTGTCCCGGACATTCAAATACAAGAGCATCTACTACCACGACAGGTTCACCGATACCGGCTATATCGTAAAACATGACAAAAAGGAACTGCTGAAGGGCTATCTGCTCATGTTCAAAGGGTTCAGGCAGATAGCCGCTGGGTTCGGTGCTGTGAAAGAGAAATATGAAGCCCGGAAAGACTGGCTGACCAGCGAACCTTTCTGGCGGGAAGCTTTCAGGGAAGAAACAGGAAAGGGGAACCTGCAATGAACAGTTTCTTCGCATCGTTCATTTGCCTGTTCATCCGTAACAAGAAACGGAAACAGTTCCTGTATGACTTCCTCACAAAAAGGATTGAAAAAGACGCGGAAAAGGAAGTCATCGACGCCTTATACAGCGGCAAGGACACAAAAAATATAAACGATACACTGTTCCTGAACCGGCTGAATGACAAGACAAACGACCTGAAAAAGGCCATCAGCAATGTCGACAACAGGATGGCGGCGCTGAAAGTCCATCAGGACCTGATGTTCATGACCCTGTACAAGGGGAAAGAAGAAAGCCTGTTGGACGCAAAGAAAAGGTTCTTCCTGAACCTGCCCCCAGCCGAAGGCATGATGCGGAAAGCACAGCTGCTTGAGGCATATCTGCTGAAGAACCTGCACCGGATATGTACAGAGAACAATCTTACTTATTTCCTGTCGTTTGGCACTTTACTTGGCGCAGTCAGGCATGAAGGGTTCATCCCATGGGATGACGATATGGACATCATCATGCCACGGCAAGACCTGGAACGGCTGATGGAAATCCTGAAAGACAATCCAGATTTCTGGGTCAGGAGTTTGTATGTCTATGACCGCGCCAATGTTGTCCATGCCGTCAAATTCGCCTTCAGGGATATCGAGATGCCGCTGTTCTTCGACATCTTCGTTGTCGACTATACCGATGATCCTGAAACCGAAGTGGCGAAAACCATCGAGAAATGGCGGGGGAGGCTCTACAGCGAAGCTGGCAACCAGAAAATGGAAAAAGGCATCTTCTCGGATAAAAGGCCAAACCAATATAACAGGCTCAGGCAGTTATATACAGAGCATAAGGATAAGGCCTATTCAGAGTGCAGGATCAATAAAACAAAGGGCAGATACCTTATCTGGGCTTTTGACAATTTCACGAACAGGAATATCCGTTTTGGAAAGACAGAGGATATTTTTCCAGCAGTTCAGATTAGGTTTGAAGGAAATTCATTCAATGTCCCGTCCAATCATATCCAATGGCTTGAAAACTATTATGGAGACATCTACACACTGCCGATGGATTTGGTTGCGAAGAAACATTATAAATTGAGTGAAATACATAAAAATAATATTAATAAGTTATATAAAAAATATAGTTAGTTTGTGTGTTGGTTATTTATATTAATGTATTTTTAAAATTGAAATATTTAAAAGTAATAAGTTATTGATATTATATA
>CALGGD010000394.1 GCA_937916185.1 uncultured Oxalobacter sp.
ATGACGAAGGAACCGATTCCGGTTGTGCCAGCCACGCACTTCTCCTGTGGTGGTGTGGTGACGGATACCAAAGGCCGGACCGACATCAGGAACCTTTATGCGGTTGGGGAAACTGCCTGCACAGGTCTGCACGGTGCAAACCGTCTTGCAAGCAACTCCCTGCTGGAATGCCTGGTCATCGGCAAGGCAGCCGCAGAACATATCGTCTCCCTGCCAGATGAACCTGTCCTTGACCTGCCGGCATGGGATGAAAGCCAAGTCTCAAATGCAAACGAGGATGTTGTGATTTCACATAACTGGGATGAACTGCGCCTGTTCATGTGGAACTATGTCGGGATTGTCCGGACGACCAAGCGGTTGGAACGCGCACAGCACCGTATCAACCTGCTCCGGGAAGAAATCGATGAGTATTATGCGAATTTCATCATCAGCCAGAACTTGCTGGAACTGAGGAACCTGGTGGATGTCGCTGCATTGATTGTTGAAAGTGCCCTTTCCCGCAAGGAAAGCCGTGGGCTGCATTACAATGCGGACTACCCTGCCACTTTCCCGAAAGGCATGCCGACAGTTTTGACGCCGAAGCGGAAGCACCGGAGTTGAACCTGAAAGGACAAGAATCAGAATGGGAATTTCGGGAGCGTGTTCCTGATCCTGTCCATTTCTTCTTCTTTCTCAATCAGATGCTGGATGCCTTCGGCAATCGCTGTATTCTGGTTCATCTTCGCAAAGTCGATGGCAGACAGTTTCTGCTGGTTTGTGATGGTCAGGTCTGCCCCATTGTCATAGAGCAGCCTCACTGTATAGATATGCCCTGCTTCTGCCGCCATCATCACCGGGGTGGTGCCATTCGGTGATGCGGCATTGACAAAGGCATCACGGACCAACAGCATCTTCACGATGTTGTTGTTGCCATTCGCAGCCGCATAGTGCAACGGGGACCAGCCGTTCTTGTTGACCTTCGCACCCTTTTTCAGCAGTTTCAGGACAGCCTGTTCATTCCCTTTGTAGCAGGCGATCATCAAGGCATTGTCACCATTGAAAGCGGAAGCATCCAGTTTGGGCTGTGTCCGTTTCATAATGAAAAAACACCGTCCTTTTCCGTTTCAAGGGATAAGCAGATCTACCACTGCTTCGGCTGCGGGAAAGGCGGCGGAGTCATTAATTTTATC
>CALGGD010000395.1 GCA_937916185.1 uncultured Oxalobacter sp.
GATCTGATGCGTCCTGCCGGTTTCCAGACGGCATTTTATCAAGCTCACAGGACTGCCATTCAGGATGCCCTCTCCCAGCCTTTGAAAATGTGTGACGGCATGACGGCCCGCCCCTGTTGTCGAGACCGCCATCTTGATACGGTTCCTGGGATGCCTGCCAATCGGGGCGCTGACGGTTCCATCAAGTGCAGGTTCCCCCCAGACCAGTGCGAAATACTCCCGATGCACTGTCCTTGCCTGCAGTTGACGCACTAGGTCCGTCTGAGCCTCGACAGTTTTTGCGACAACCATCAGACCGGTTGTATCCTTATCCAGCCGATGCACAATCCCTGCACGGGGTACTGCCGCACTTTTCGGCCGACAGTGCAGCAGGCCATTCAGCAAAGTCCCATGCCAATTGCCCGCAGCAGGATGCACCACCAAGCCGGCAGGCTTGTCAACCACCAGCAGCGCATCATCCTCATATACGACCGGGAACTCCACCGGTTCAGGTGTGAATGCCGTTTCCTCATCAGACAGCTGCGGCACGACAACAACCTCTTCAACCCCTGCCATCACCTGCTTTGGCTTTGCTGCCTCCCCATCCACCGTCACATTCCCCTGTTCAATCCATTTCTGGATACGGCTCCGGGAATATGCCGGCAGATGGCGTGCGACAACCTTGTCCAACCGTTCACCGCCCTCTGCCAGTGTCAGGACAAACCGGACCGAGTCGCTTTCCGGCAGGAAATCCTCATCTTCAAACATCGCCTGTCTGCCGTCTGATATATCAATCTGCGCAATTTCAGTCACTTCGATTCCTACCTCCGCTATAATGCGTGGTAAATTTGCTGATTCGCTGTATTCCGCTTTCTGTTTATACCATGCGCAAGCTTTTAGTCAAACTGTCTGTCATCATCCTGCTGGCCTGTTCACTCGTTGGCTGCGGGATGCTGCCCGACAAACATGATGAAACTCTCGGCTGGACTCCTCAGAGATTGTACCGTGAGGCGCGTGACCTCATGCGCAGCGGTGACTATGAAAAAGCCATCGAGATGTATGAAAAGCTGGAATCCCGTTATCCGTTCGGTGTCTATGCCCAGCAGGCACAGGTTGACATGGCATATGCTTATTACCGTGACGGTGAACAGGCAAAAGCCCTTGCTGCGGTTGAACGTTTCATCAGGCTTCACCCCAACCACCCAGCTCTTGATTACATGCTCTACCTGCGTGGCCTGATCAATTTCAATGACAAGGTCGGCTTCTACAACTTCGCCTTCAAGCAGGACCTGTCAGAACGGGACCCTAAAGCAGCACAGGACGCATTTGAGTCCTTCAAGATCCTGGTCAAACGCTTCCCGAACAGCAAATACTCTAAAGACGCCATCTACCGTATGCGTTACCTGCTGTCGGTGTTGGCACGTTATGAAATCCACGTTGCCCGGTTCTACTATAAGAAAGAAGCCTACCTGGCCGCCGCCAACCGTGCCCAGAAACTCATATCAACTTACCCGGATTCCCCTGAGACCGAAGAAGCGCTGCTTATCCTTGCCTCTTCTTACCGCCATCTTGGGCTGTTTGACCTCAGTGCTGACACGGAAAGGATTTTCAACCACAACTTCCCTGACAGCACAGCGAAGATCGGGGGAGAACCGGAAGAAAGGCCTTGGTACCTGTTCTGGCTATAATCCAGAAGACATCGGTCTGGCTTCCCAGATACTGTTTTCCTGATGACTCCTCCATGGTTATGACAAAGCTATCCCAAACCGCTCGCTCTTCACGGTTTCGGCACCATCCGGAGCCGGCAAATCGTCACTCATCGCCGCACTGCTCAAGACCGACCCGGCAATCAGGCTGTCCATCTCAACCACCACCCGCCAGCCAAGACCTGGCGAAGTGAATGGCAGGGAATACCATTTCACAACCGTTGAAGCCTTCCAGAAAAGCATCGAAGCCGGTGAGTTCCTTGAACATGCCCTTGTCCATGACAACTACTATGGCACTTCCAAGGTCAAGGTCCTCGAACAACTCCAGGCAGGCAATGATGTCCTGCTTGAAATCGACTGGCAGGGTGCACTGCAGATCAGGGAACAGTTCCCTGACACCGTGAGCCTGTTCATCCTGCCACCTTCCATCGCCGAATTGGAAAACCGCCTCAACAAACGTGGGCAGGATTCCCAAGAAACCATAAAACGGCGGATTCAGGGTGCTGCGCTCGAAATAAGCCATGCATCTGATTTCGATTATGTTATCATCAACAATGACTTTGGCCTGGCACTGAAACAGCTTAGCGCTGTCATCGAATCAGCCCGTTGCAGAACCCGGCAGCAGGCGCTGAAAAACCAAGCCCTGTTCGCGGAATTCGGCATCGCCAACCGATGCTGAGCCTATCAGGACACCACCAGGACCAAGATTTAATCTTATAGGAAAAAAATGGCACGCATTACAATTGAAGATTGTCTGAAAAAAATACCGAACCGGTTTGAACTGACCCTTTGCGCAACCTACCGCGCACGCCAACTGCTGCAGGGCCATACCCCAAAAGTGGACGCCAAGGATAAAATGACTGTTGTTGCCCTGCGCGAAATCGCAGAAGGGTACATCGGCACTGAAATGCTGAGGAAAGTACCAGGCTGATTGGAAGCCTTCCCTGCCAGTGCGGACAGACTGTGCCGGCATCAGTTACACCAGCAGATTTTCAGACTTGAGGGGAGGCCATGATGGAGACACAGAACCCATCACCCAATGCCGTACAGAACAACATGGTCGAAGTGGGAACAGTAACCGCTGAACCGTCTGTCAAGAAATTCGAGAACATCGCACAGATTGTCTCGTCCATTTCCCACCCGAAAGTCGTCACATTCTCACACCTCGCCCGCAGGCTCAAACAGTATCTGTCCCCAGCAGATATTGACAAGGTGCTTGACGCTTTCCGTTTTGCGGATGAAATGCATCTTGGGCAGATCCGGAAATCCGGTGAAGCCTATATCTCGCATCCCCTCTGCGTGGCGGAAATCTGCTCAGAATGGAAACTGGATGCACAGGCCATCTCCGCTGCCCTGCTGCATGATGTCATCGAAGACCAGCATGTTTCCATCAATGAGCTGGTGGAACGGTTTGGTCCCTCGGTCGCCGCAATGGTTGACGGCCTCTCAAAACTCGAGAAAATCCAGTTCCAGTCCTGGAAGGACGGCCAAGGCGAGAACTTCCGCAAACTGCTCATCGCCATGTCCAAGGACATCCGGGTCATCCTCGTCAAGCTTGCTGACCGACTGCACAACATGCGCACCCTCAGCTCCATGCGCGATGAGAAACGGCACCGCATCTCCCGTGAGACCATGGAAGTCTATGTGCCGATTGCCCACCGGCTGGGCATGAACAAGCTCTACCGGGAACTGCAGGACCTGTCATTCCACCACCTCTATCCGTTCCGGTACGAAACCCTTGCCAAAGCCGTCAACGCCTCCCGCAAAGACCGCCGCCCATTGCTGGGGCAGGTGCATGATGCGGTCAGCGCCGCATTGGAAAAGAACGGCCTGCATGCCGAGCTCTATGGCAGGGAAAAGACCCTTTACAGCATCTTCCGCAAGATGCGCAACAAACACCTGACCTTTGATGAAGTGCTTGACATCTATGGGTTCCGCATCGTTGTGGACACCATTCCCCAGTGCTATCTGGCGCTTGGCGTGCTCCACAGCATCTACAAACCGATGCCAGGCAAATTTGAGGACTACATCGCAATACCGAAACTCAACAGCTACCAGTCACTGCATACCACGCTGATTGGCCCTTATGGCGCCCCAGTCGAATTCCAGATCCGCACCCATGACATGCACCATGTCGCTGAAAGCGGTATTGCCGCCCATTGGCTCTATAAAACCGGCGGGGAAGACCTGAATGAAATCCAACGGCACAGCCTGGGTTGGCTCCAATCCCTGCTCGACATCCAGCAGCAGACCGGCAATGCCACCGAGTGCCTGGAACATGTCAAGGTTGACCTCTTTCCTGGCTCGGTCTATGTGTTCACGCCGAAATCCAAGATCATCGCATTGCCAAGGGTCGCCACCGCGCTCGATTTCGCCTACAACATCCACTCCGAAAT
>CALGGD010000396.1 GCA_937916185.1 uncultured Oxalobacter sp.
CCTCCGTGTATGTATTGTTGTCATAGCTGGGATAGGTCGCCGAGGCCAGCACTTCCCCGGTGTTGGGTTCCAATGCGACAAGCGCCCCGCGCCGGTTCCCGAAAGCCTGCTCGACTGTCTGCTGGAGACCGATATCGATGGAAAGGACAACATTGCTGCCAGGGACGGTCGGACGGCTTTCCAGCAGACGGACAGCCCTGCCGCTGGCAGAGACTTCCATCTTCTCATAGCCTGTGATGCCATGCAGGACTTTTTCATAACTCTGTTCGATGCCTTCCTTCCCGTAATGGGTGGTGCCGATATAGTTCTGTGCCTCGTCTTCATCCAGGTTGTCGATGTCGCGCTGGCTCATACGGCTGATGTAGCCAATGGCATGGGAGGCGACCTGCCCCATCGGATACTGGCGGAAGGTCCTTGCCTGGACCTCGACCCCCGGGAAACGGAAGCGCTGGACGATGAAACGGGCGACCTCACGGTCAGACAGCTTGGCTTTCAGGATGATGCTGTCATACCGCTTTGATTCTTCCATCCGGCGTTTGAAACGCCTGCGGTCAAGGTCTGTGATATCGATGAAAACAGCCAGCCTGTCGATGACTTCCTCCAGCTTGCCTTCGATTTTCGCCGGTGTGATCTCAAGGGTATAGGCAGAGTAGTTGCTGGCGAGGACAACCCCGTTGCGGTCAAGGATGAGTCCCCGTTCAGGCATGGTCGGTACGATGGTGACACGGTTGTCTTCCGCTTTTGCGGCATACCTGTCATAACGGACAACCTGCAGCCAGATAAAACGCAGCAGCAGGGCCAGGAAGCAGACAAGGACAAAAACCCCCAGCGCAACAATCCTGTTGCGGAACTGGTGCATGTTCTTGTCGCTGTCGCCTGGATTCGCCATCTTGCTTCTTCTTTTCTATCCAACCCTAAACCTGGCCATCTGTTTTTGCCGCCCTGCGCTGCGGCCATGACAGCAGCCAGTATGCCAATGGCCAGATGACCGCCCCGACGACACAGTCCAGTATCCAGAACCAGCCTGTCATTTCACCCCCCGTGAAAAGCTGTATCACCATACCGGCAAGACACGGGATGCAGAGCAGCAGGAAGATATACCAGACCTGCCTGCTCCATGGGAACCAGAGTATCCGCCTATGCAGTGTAATGGCAAAGTAGGTCATCAGGGTATAGGCAAGCGCGGTTTCCCCCAAGAATGTCGCATTATTGACATCCATCAGCAGCCCAAGGCAGAAAGCGGTGCCGATACCGACCCGACGGTGCTGGTGGATACTCCAGAACAGAAGGGTGACCGCAAGGAAATCAGGCACGCCATACACCTGCCCCCATGGGATGAGGTTGAGCATGAAAGCAGCAAACAGGGTGAAGATGATGAATCCCCAGCCAGATGGGGAGAGGATGTCTTCCTGTGTCCGGGCAAACCCGTTCATGGGGCTCGCGCAAGTACACCGAAGAACGATTTGGCAAAACTATGTCGATGTTCATTCCGCTCTACATCACCAATTCGTGCTCCAACTCATGCGTATATTGCGGTTTTCATCACGAAAATCCTATGGCTCGCACCATTCTGACTCCGCAGCAAATTGAAAACGAATATAAGGCAATAAAAAAGTTGGCTCCTTTTGAAAATATACTACTCGTTACGGGCGAAAATCCGGCTAAGGCTGGCGTTAGTTATTTGGCACAAGCCATCGACATTGCTAAAAAGTATTTCTCCAACATCAAAATAGAAGTAATGCCACTCAAAGCCGAAGAATACAAAGAGCTAACTCATCATGGACTCAATGGCGTCATCTGTTT
>CALGGD010000397.1 GCA_937916185.1 uncultured Oxalobacter sp.
AGATTTCAGGTGAGCGCAGGGGCTCGGGAATATCCTTCAAGACCATCCCGTTATGCTCAACCGCCGCAATGGCAATCTCATGCGTCCTGTACTTCTGCGGGATATGGCGCAATGCCCAGCTGTACTGCCGGACAGCCTCCAGGCAGATTTCATGGGTCAGCACCGATTCCGGCACTTCTTTCAGCATACGGCCGTTCTGACGGACGCCCGCCAGACAGACTTCCTCTGTCCGCAATGCAACCGGGACATGCTTCAGGGTAAATCCCCGCTTCTGCAAGGCCGCCAGACACAGTTCCTGGGTCCACAGGGCCTCAGGCACATACCGCAACAGGGAAACATTGTCCTGGATGGCGGCGATACAGACCTCGGTCGTCTTGAAAACATCCGGTACATAGCGCAATGCCGCACATTTATTCTGGACCGCTGCCAGACAGATTTCTTCTGTCTTCATGGATTCAGGCACATTCTCAAGCAGCAGCCCACTCTTGCTGACAGCCGCCAGACAGACTTCTCCCGTCTTTTCTTCATCCGGAAGGCTTCTGAATATCGGCGCCGCACTATTCACCGCAGCCCGGAAAACATCACTGGTTTTCAAAGCATCAGGCACATATTCCAAGGCATACCCATCATTCTCCACCGCTGCCAGACAGATTTCAGCTGTCCGCAGGGTAACAGGCACATACCTCAACATGGAGCCAGCGTGGCGCACAGCCTTCAGGCAGACATCCAGCGTCTTCAATGCTTCAGGGACTTCTGTGAAAGCATTCGGGTCATGCGCCATGGCTGCACGGCAGATTTCTGCCGATCTCAGCCGCTCTGGGACATAAGTCAGTGTCCAGCCATCATGCTGCACGGCATACATGCAGAGCTCAGGGGTCCTCAACGCCTCCGGGACATACTGCAGGGCAACACTCCAATGTTCCACTGCTGTACGGCAGACTTCAGGACTTTTCACAGAGTCCGGGGCAAACTGCAATGCAATCCCCCAGTTCTTCACAGCAGCATGACAGATCTCTTCCGTCATGAACGCAGGGGGAACGTTCCTCAGTTCCTTCCCGTCAGCAGCGACTTCCTTCAACCAGTCTTCGTAGGTTTTTTCCATGGTTCCCGCTTCCTTTTTCCTGGACGACCTGCTATCCAACGCTGTTTGACAAAAGCATCTTCCGCAATCCATTGGGCTACAGGCGATTCTACCACCAGTGGTTTGACTATTGGAAAATCCTGCAACAGCCCAAGAAGCCAAGACCGCCAAACCACACGTCAGCTTCCTTTGCCATTTATAATAGGGACTATTATCGGCATAAGCCACCCATCATTTGGAAAAACAGCCTGCAACACCATGAGAAACACCGTCATCCTCACCTCCGATGCCTGTCTTGGACATGAGCCGGGGTACGACCATCCGGAATGCCCGGAACGCCTGATCGCTGTCCGCGATGCGTTGGTCACCCCCGAATTTGAGGACCTTGTCTGGAAACATGCGCCTTTAGGCACCCGCGAGCAGCTGCTGCTGGTGCATACCCCTGAATACATCTACCGCATTGAATCGCTGAAAAAGACTTTCGGCAGGGTTCCACTGGATGGCGGTGACACCATCATGATGTCCGGTACCTGGGACTGCGTGATGAGCTGTGTCGGCGCCGCCTGCATGGGGGTTGACATGGTTATGAAAGGCAAGGCAGACAACATCTTCTGCGCAACCCGCCCTTGCGGACATCATGCAGAACCCGACCGTGCGATGGGGTTCTGTGTATTCAACCATGCCGCCATCGGTGCGGCATGGGCTGTCCACAAATACCCGAACGATATCAAGAAAGTCGCCACCATCGATTTCGACGTCCACCATGGCAATGGCACTCAGGATGCGTTCTACCACCGTCCTGAAATGCTGTACTGCTCCACCCATCAGTCGCCGTTCTATCCAGGTACCGGTGCCAAATATGAGACTGGCATTGACCATAATATTGTGAATGTGCCGATGGCACGGGGTGCTGATTCCAAGAAATTCCGCAATGCGATGCAGTATGAAATCCTGCCTGCCGTCAAGCGGTTCAACCCTGACCTGATTTTCATTTCTGCCGGTTTCGACTCCCATTACAAGGATATGCTGGGCGGTTTCCAGTTCACGGATGATGATTTCTATTGGGTCACCAAGGAAATCATGAAAATCGCAGATGAATGCTGCGATGGCCGGATTGTCTCCGTCCTTGAAGGCGGTTATGGTCTTGAAGGCCTCGCTTCAGGCACCGCCGCCCATGTCCGCGCACTCTGGGGAAAATAAAGGGACACCTGCCATGCGACGCATCATCACCCTACCCATCCAGACCATCATCGGTCTCCTGCTGATGGCATTCCTTGTCCTCCACTTCAACATGGCGATGTTCTGGCTGTTCTTCTTCAGCCTGGTCCTGCTGGGCAGCATCTTCGGCACAAATCCAACAAAACGCCGGGCCATGCAGGCATGCAGGACAACAGCCATTCCTCCTGACGAAGCATAGCAGAAGACCGCATCGATCGGCCTACCCAGCCTGATGGCCCGACAGCCACTGCTTGGGGTACTTTTCCTGCCTTTTCCGGCGTTTGTCGCCATGACGGCCGTTGCGGCACTGCATCAGCACCGTGTTGAGCCGCTTACGCCCGGCCTTGATTGCCGCAGCCTTTTCCATCATGCTTTCCCTGTCTTCCATAAGAAACTCAATTCAACTGTCCCGACTCATCGGTATGGTAGTCGGCAATATCTTCATCCACATACTGCACCATCTTCTCCATGACGGTATCGACCCTGTCCGGAGAACCCTCAAAGATCATCAAAAGCCATCTGCGCAACAGAAGATCCAGCGCAGCACGACCATCACGGTCATTCAAATGCAATTCCGCAAACGGCCTGAAGACACTGTCCAACAACGCATGGGACTCCACCTCCAGCATCCTGCCATCCAGCCTGTTCTGTTCCAACCGCATGCCTCCCATTCCCCCTATGGCCACCATACCCTCCAATACACTGTCATGAACCGGATCACATCAGTTCAGAAACCGTCCTGCAGACGCCAGATCCCGTTTGAGACGGTCCTTCAGGAAATCAACCACCCCATGAACCTCTTCCGGGCTCTCCATGAACAGCAGCACCAACATCTGCTGCAGCGTATAGGTGAACAATACCCTGCCATCATCAGGACTCAGCCCAAGGTCATCCACCTTCTTCCGGGCAATCCTTAAAGCCCTTTCGACGGTTTCATCAATCTTCCACAATGCTTCAGGAGAAACATCACCCCCAACTGTTGGAAAACAACCAAACATCTCCATCGTTTCCTTTATGCCTCCTTCTATCCAAGACTGGCCAGAAACACTGACTACATTGAAGACATGGTATCAAGCAATCATGGGGAAAAACCTGACCACAAATTTGTGGTTACGGAAGGCAAGCCCCCCTGGCACATGCCCGACAGCAGCCAGGCAATAGGACACGAAGGGCAGATATGCCATAATGTGCATCAGTCCCCCTGCGACAAGGATAAGCAAGACTGCAAACCATGACACCCCATGAATATCCCAAACGGATCCTGCTCTGTGCAACCGGCATCTATGCGCAGAGTGATGAATACAAGGGATTCCAATATGGACTCACATTCAGGGCAGAGATTGTAGACTTTATCAATTCCCAGATGTCATCAAACCTGTCTTTAGGCTAC